>JAUVJU010000042.1 GCA_030592285.1 Caldifarciminota bacterium | reverse complement strand
GAACTTGTAAGATATGGATATAATCATTCAGAGATTGCACGGCTTTTCGGATACCACAGATCAACAATCAACAAAATATTAGAGTATGAACTTTGACTTTTTCAACATTTTCAACCACCGTCCCCAAAAGATATTGACATGTCAATCATTTCATAATATAATAATAAATATATGAAAAAGGATATAATGTGAATAAGAATATAACTGTATATAAAATAATAATTTCAATAGTTTTTGGTTTAATGGGATTTGGTGCAAACTTTGTTGTAATTAATTATTTCTTTTATCCATATACAGCAACAATTCTTTTAGGATTATTATTCCCATTGCTTATAACACTTGTATGGGGCTGGAAGTATGGATTGCTTTCTGCTTTATTTGGCGGTTGCCAATCAATGTGGTGGATATGGGGACCAAGTAATGGCTATGCAATATTTTTTGTTGTACCTACATTTACATTCTGGATAATTTGGCATGGATATTTTGCTGATTTACGAAAAAAACAAAAGCATTATAAATGGTGGATGAATACATATATTATTGAAATTCCATTTAGAATACTCAGTACATTGAATTTATATACATTTTCAAGATGGGCAATAACCATGAATCCACCTTCATGGGGCTGGGCAGCACAATCATCAAATGTAATACCAATGAATTTTTCAAATTTTGTCGTTATTAAACAAGCCATTGTTGCTTACGTTCTTTTACTAATAACAAGTGTTTTATTGAATATTAATCTTATAAGGAAATTTTTTAAATTAAAAATAAGTACAGCAAATTTTAAAACAAATTATATTATTAGTTTTTCATTACTAATATCTGTTTGTTTCTGGATTATTGACAGCATTATTGGTGCTTTAACATTTTATGCTGATAGATCTTTTATTGATCTACTGGTAACAAATATTCCTCCCTATACACTTTATATGAGAACAGCTCTTACGCTTGCCTGTTTAATTGGAGGAATTGTAGCATCAAGATTATTAAAACAGCAATATGAAAATAAAGAACGATTTGATTTTGCTATAAAAGGGACTAATGCCGGTGTCTGGGATTGGAATATACAAACAGGTGAATTGATTTTTAATAAACGATGGGCTGAGATCATTGGTTACTCACTTAATGAATTGCAGCCAATAAGTATTCAGACATGGATAAATGCTGTTCATCCGGATGATCTACAAAAATCCAATCAATTATTAGAAGATCATTATAAAGGTAAATCGGATTTTTACACATGTGAAGTCCGAATGAAGCATAAGAATGGTGATTGGATCTGGGTACTTGATTGTGGAAAGGTAATTGAATGGATAAAAGCGAATAAACCCTCACGCATGATTGGTACTCATATAGATATTACAAGTTTGAAAAAGGCAGAGCAAAAAGTAAAAGAGAGAGAGGAAGACCTGCGTATCACTTTAAATTCTATTGGTGATGCAGTTATCGCTACCAATATTGATGGTAAGATAACCCGTATAAATCCGGTTGCACAATCTCTTACAGGATGGAATCTTGAACAAGCACTGGGCAAACCAATTTCTGATGTATTCAATATTATAAATACACAAACTCATAAACCTGCAGAAAATCCTATTCAAAGAGTTATTAGAGAAGGCAAGATTGTAGGATTTGCAAATGATACAATATTAGTATCTAAAGACGGAACAAAATACCAAATAGCTGATTCTGGTGCACCTATATATAATAATATTGGGAAGATTACAGGTATAGTATTGGTATTTAGAGATGTAACAAAAGAATACAAGATGCGGAAAAAAATGCAGAAAATGGAAAGATTGGAGGCAATTGGCACTCTTGCAGGTGGGATTGCTCATGATTTTAATAATATTATGATGGGGCTTTATGGGAATATTTCATTAGCAAAATCAATCATTAATGTAAATAGTAAAGCTCATGATTGTCTTACAGATGCGGAAAAATCTATGGATAGAGCAAAGAAACTTACAAATCAATTATTAACATTTGCTAAAGGCGGTAATCCTGTTAAAGAAAATATTGATATTGAAACATTAATAAATGATATTGCAATATTTTCTCTTTCTGGAAGCAATGTAAAATTTGTTTTTACGAAAGATGATGATTTGAGATTAGTAATTGCAGATAAGAGCCAAATAGAACAGGTTGTATCCAATATGATAATAAATGCAAGGCAGGCAATGCCTGATGGAGGATATTTACAAATCATTGCTAAAAATGTAAATATTTCTCATAAGGAGATATCTGAACTTTTACAAGGTCAGTATGTTAAAATCACTATAAAAGATGAGGGAATTGGAATTGAAAAGCAGCATATTGATAGGATATTTGATCCGTATTTTACTACTAAACAGACAGGCAATGGATTGGGATTAGCAACTGTTTATTCTATAATAAGTAAGCATAATGGATATATTGGAGTTAATTCAGAATTAGGAAAAGGAACATCTTTTAATATATATCTTCCTGCTTCTGAAGGCATGGATATCACTGAAAAAGTAAAAGACACTACTAATAATTGTAATGAAATATATGATGCTAAAATACTTATAATGGATAATGATAAAACCGTATGCAAAGTAACATCAGCAATCCTGGAAAATTTGGGATTCTCAGTGGAAATAACTTTTAATGGAAAACAGGCAATTGAAATATATGAGCAATCATATAAGGAAGGGAATCCGTTTGATATTATTATAATGGATCTCACAATCCCAGGGGGAATTGGTGGAAAGGAAGCAATAAAGGATATTTTGAAAATAAATCCGGAAGCAAAAGTTTTACTTTCCAGTGGATATTCAAATGATCCTATAATGACTCATTATACTGAATATGGTTTTAAGGGCATAGTAATAAAACCGTATCATATAAAGGAATTAAAGCCAATAATATATCGTATACTGAAAATGTAAGGTTTGATATTATCTTAATTTATTTTTATTTATAATCTACAATAAATTTTCAGCACTTGCTATTGACATAATAGATATAAAATATATAATAATCATCTGATAATTTTATTATAGGAGTATTTTATGTCTAGAAAATGTGATATATGCGGCAAGGGACCTCAGTTTGGTAATCAGGTCTCACATGCACATAATAAAACAAAAAAGGTTAGATATCCAAATTTAAGAAGAATTAAGGCTATTGTAAATAAATCTGCTAAATACATCAAAGTATGTTCAAGATGTTTACGCTCAGGTAAAGTTCAAAAGGCTTTATGATTCCTAAAAGTATTGACTTAAATGGTTTTGATGGTTATAGTATCCTATAATATGTAGGAGAATATATGAAAAAACGATTTATAATAGTTTTATTTTCGATCTTTACAGCAGTATCAATCTTTTCAACCGCCTCCCAGGCAGGTGCAATTTTTCTAATGATTTATCCCGGTGCTCGTGCAATGAGCATGGGTGGAGCTTTTACGGCATTATCAGATGATGCTTTAGCTTCATATTATAATCCTGCGGGGTTGGGTATGCAGGAAAAGAAAGATGTGATACTGATGCATGTTGAATGGCTTCCAGCTTTACAAACAGGAATGTACTATGAATATTTTGCTGGTGTTCTACCAACACAGTATGGAAATTTCGGTGCCGATATAATTTATCTGACAACAGGTGAGACCTACGCAACCGATGAAAATGATCCTACTGGTAGATGGCGTACATTTGACTTTGCACTTAGTATTTCATATGCATACAAACTCAAAGAAAATCTCTCAATAGGGGGATCGGGGAAATTCATTTACAGTTTCCTTGCACCAGAGTGGGTGGTAAGAGAATATCTCGGGAATGTAACAGGTGGACAGGGGCAATCAGTTGCTCTTGATCTGGGTCTTCTTTATAAAATCAATGATGCCTTTAATCTTGGATTCAGTGTTTCTAATATTGGACCAGGTATTGGTTATCTTGAAAATAGTGTAAAAGATCCACTTCCATTATCTTTTAGGCTTGGTTTAAAATATACTATTCTTGAGAACAAATTGAATACACTTTTAGTAGCAGCAGACATTAATAAGGTTGTAGCAGGATGGGACCTTGACAGTTTGCCTGATGATGCTTTTGACTTCTCATTCTCCGGACTTTTGGATAGAGCAAATCCATCAACTTCTGATACAACAGTTCTTACATGGATTGAGAAAGAGGTGCTTGATACCTGGCTTGGTATAGGTGTTGAGTATGTCTATTTCAATATGCTTGCTTTAAGAGGCGGTTATTTTCTTGATTATCTAGGAAGAAGAAAGGGATTTACATTTGGTGCAGGAATTATCATTAACAGCAGTATTAGAATTGATTTGGGTATTGATTCCGAAATTTATGATTTTGATACATCAAATTATAGATTATCATTGGGTATAAGATTCTGATAAGTGGATTTAATACTTAATATTAATAAAGATCCCCAAATATCTTCTTTCGATATAGTTAGAAAACTCAGAAAAAGATTACATATCAAAAAATGTGGATATACAGGTATACTTGATCCCTTTGCATCAGGTGTCTTACCGGTATTTACAGGCAATTTCACAAAATTGATTCCCTTTCTCAATAATAAGAATAAGGAATACAAATTCAATATTGCTTTGGGGTATCAGACGGATACATTGGATATTACAGGTAAAATTGTAAAGGAAATGGATGTACCTACTACTCTTACAAAAAATATTATTGAGAGTGTAATATCTAAATATTTCTCAGGTAAGATCATTCAGATCCCGCCAGTATATTCAGCACTTAAAGTGAATGGTGAAAGAGCTTATAATCTTGCAAGAAAAAATATTGATATTAAACTAAGACCTCGCGAAGTTGAGATCTTTTCAACAAAGATTGAGTCGGTTTATAAAAATGGCTTTGAAGGTACTATGAAAGTGGCGAAAGGATTTTATGTTCGTTCTTTTGCAAGAGATATTGCGGAAAAATTAAGGACAGCAGGAACATTAATACAATTGAAACGACTATCTGATGGAGAATTCAGAATTGATGAATCTATTAATGTTGAATCAGTTAAAAAATCCGATACTTATGATGTACTGGATTTAATGGAAAATTATATGATGATAATGACTATGAATAAAAATGAAATAAAAAATCTGAGAAACGGACAATCCGTTTTCTTTAACAATAATGATAATGGTTTATGTATTGTTACTAATTATGAAAGGGAATCAATTATTATTGGATATTATGAAAATAATGCTTTAACACCTAAACGGATCATTATATGAGAATTTTATATGGCATAGAATCAATAGATAAAATTGAAAGCCAATCAGTAATCACATTAGGTTCTTTTGATGGCGTACATTTAGGTCATATACAATTACTAAGCTATTTAAGAAAGATTGCAAATGTAGATAAGAGAAGAACACTTGTTGTCACATTTTATCCTCATCCGCAAACAGTATTAAGAAAGATTGAGGAGAATTATCTTATTACAACAATAGAGGAACGCATTAGTTTGATTGAAAGAAGTGGATTTATTGATGATATACTTATTTTGAAATTTGATATGAGTTTCTCACAGCTTAATCCATCGGATTTCATTAAATCAATAATTCTTGAAATGATAAAACCATCTCATATTACTGTTGGATATGATACACATTTTGGCAAAGATAGAATGGGCGATATTATTTATCTGAAAAACATAACTCAAAGGAAAAATATTAATGTTGATATTGTTGAACCATACAATCTTAATGAACAATCAGTCTCTAGTACGGCAATAAGAAAATTTCTAAGATTTGGAAAAATTCAGGATGCCAATAAACTTTTGGGTTATAATTATTTTATTAAGGGAATTGTAGTAAAAGGAGAGGGCAGAGGAGCTTTATTAGGATTTCCAACAGCTAATATTGAATTGTATGATAAGATAAAAATACTTCCACAAAATGGTGTATATGCAGTAAAAGTAGAATATAGAGGGAAGCTTTTTAGAGGTCTACTTAATATTGGGAAACGACCAACATTTGAGAATAATGAAAAAACAGTTGAAGTGCATATATTAGACATGAATGAAAACCTTTATGGTGAAATATTAAAAATATATTTAATAGCCCGCATAAGAGATGAGGTGAGATTTGATAAAAATAATGACTTAATAGAACAATTAAAAAAAGATATTAAAAATCAAAAAAAATATCAAGGAGGAACACATGGCAATTAAGAAGGAAAAGAAAAGAGAGCTTATTGATAAGTTTAAATTAACGGAAAATGATACTGGCTCTCCTGAGGTGCAGATTGCAATTCTATCGGAGAGAATTGAGCTTATTACTGAACATTTGAAAAAATTCAAAAAGGATGTTCATTCAAGAAGAGGTCTTGTTATGCTTGTAGGTAAAAGAAGAAGATTACTTGATTATCTGATGAAGAAAAATTTTGAAGGTTATAAGAAGGTAGTTAAGGAATTGAAGTTAAGAAGGTAATGGAGGATAAATGAAAAATGAAGTAAATGGCAATTATGCAAATAAAGTATTGGAAATCCAAACAGGAAAAGTAGCCAAACAGGCTAATGGTTCTGTGGTAGTTAAAGTAGGGGATAATGTTATTCTTGTAACAGCAGTTGCCTCCCACGAAAAAAGAGAAGGAATTGATTATTTTCCTTTAATGGTTGATTATAGAGAAGAATCATTTGCAACAGGGAAAATACCGGGTGGTTTTTTCAAAAGAGAAGGCAGGTCAAAAGATAAGGAAATCCTTACTTCCAGACTTGTAGATAGACCATTAAGACCATTGTTTCCGGATGATTTTGGAAATGAAACCCAGATCATTGCTACCCTTTTATCTGCGGATGGCACAATGGAAATTGATACCCTTGCTGTAATTGGTGCATCAGCTGCATTGTCAATATCCGATATACCTTTTAATGGTCCTGTTGGTGCAGGGAGAATTGCTATGATTGAAGGAGAATTCATTAAGAATCCTACTTTTGAAGAAATAGCAAAAGCAGAACTTGATCTGGTGATTGCAGGTACTGAAACAACAGTAACAACTATTGAAGCATCATCTGATGAGGTTAGCGAAGAGGATATATTAAAGGCAATTGAACTTGGACATGAATTAATTAGAGAGTCAATTGATATTCAGAAAAAACTTATTTCAACTATTGATATTAAAAAAATGGAATATACCGGGATAAAAATACCTGATGGTATTGAAGAAGATGTAAGAGCATTACTTGGAAATTCTCTTAATGAAATTAATAGCATTAGTGAGAAGATAAAGAGAAATAATGAATACAATAAATTCGTTAAAAGTATTATTACAAAATTGGAAGAAAAATATCCTGATGATGGTAAATTCATTTCAGGAGTTATTGATAATGCAAGAAAAGAAATAATAAGAAATAAGATTATAAATAGTAAAAAACGATTAGATGACAGGAATTTGAATCAAATAAGAAATCTGGAATGTGAAGTTGGATTATTGCCAAGAACTCATGGCTCTGCTCTTTTCACAAGAGGAGAGACACAGGCACTTGTCGGACTTACGCTTGGCACTTCATCTGATGAACAAATTATTGAAGAACTTGTTGGAGAAACATCAAAATCATTTATGCTGCATTATAATTTCCCGCCATATTGTGTTGGTGAAGTATCTTTTCTCAGAGGTCCAAAGAGAAGAGAAATAGGTCATGGTTATCTTGCTGAAAAATCATTGGGTGCAATAATTCCATCTGAGGAAAATTTTCCATATACAATAAGAATTGTATCCGATATACTTGAATCAAATGGTTCTTCCTCAATGGCAAGTGTTTGTGCGGGCTCATTAGCACTTATGGATGCAGGTGTACCAATTAAGACACATGTTGCCGGTATTGCAATGGGACTTATTAAAGAAAATGATGAAATCATAATCCTTTCTGATATTATGGGTGAAGAGGATCATTATGGAGATATGGATTTTAAGGTAGCAGGTACAAAAGATGGAATAACTGCTCTTCAACTTGATACAAAGATACAGGGAATTTCATCTGATATCCTAAAAAAGGGTTTTATGCAGGCAAAGGAAGGTAGAAACTTTATTCTTCAAAGCATGGAACAGGCAATAAATAATCCACGGTCATCAATAAGTCAATATGCACCACGACTTCTCTCCTTTGTGATAGATAAAGAAAAAATTGGAGCAGTAATAGGTCCGGGCGGTAAAAACATTAGAGCAATTATTGAGGAGACAGGTGTGAAAATCAATATTGATGAAGATGGCAAGGTTACAATTGCAAGTGAAAATGAAGATGCTCTTATGGCTGCAAAGGCAAAAATTGATCTGGTAACAAAAGAAATTGAATCAGGAGAGATCTATGATGGTAAGGTTGTTAAAATAACTGATTTCGGGGCATTTATTGAACTACTGCCTGGAAAAGATGGTATGCTTCATATATCTAAATACTCTTATGAAAGGATCAAGCATCTTAATGATCATATCAAAGTAGGTGACATAATGAAGGTTAAGGTTATTAATATTGATGATAGAGGCAGGGTTAATCTATCTAGAAAAGCTTTATTATCTCCTCCTGAACATTTGAAGGATAATAAAGATAAAAAACCTTATAATAAGGATGAAACTAAATAGTGAAGCAATTAATAAAATGTTCAAAAATGAGTAATGGATCTCTTCTTATAACAGAAGAGATCCAGCATCTCAGCTCATCGGTTTTTGGTATTTTTGTTAGGATTGGTTCTGATTATGAAACAGTTAATCAGAATGGAATTTCCCATATTATTGAACATATGTTATTTAAGGGGACAGAATTAAGAGATGCAAAGAAAATTGCATTGGAAATTGAATCATTGGGTGGAGTAATAAATGCATATACATCAAGAGATCACACCAGTTATTATTTTATATGTCTTCCTGATGTACTAAATAAGATACTCAATATTTTTCAGGATATGATGTTTAATTCTTTAATACCAAATGATCAGCTTGAAAGGGAGAAGAAAGTGATATTAGAGGAATTACATTCAGCAATGGATGATCCTCAGGATATTGTATTTCAAAATCTTAATAAAATGATGTATCAGGATACTCCCTATGAGAAAACTATTTTAGGAACAGAAAAAACAATAAAATCAATCACAAGAAATGATATTATTAATTTTATGAATAAGTATTATTCAAATAGTAATATTTTTCTTTCCTCTGCAGGTCCTAATTCACATGAAGAGATCAGGGAAATAATAAATTTTAAAAATACTAATATTAAATCATCTAAAATTATTCGTAGAAAAAGAGTTCCTGTCCAAAAAGGATTGTTCAAATATGTATATAAACCAGCACTTTCCCAATTGCATATTGCAATGGGAACAAAGGGTGTAAAATTTGAATCGGATGAAAAATATACTTTATTACTACTTAGTGCAATAATTGGCAGTGGTATGTCTTCAAGATTATTCAGAATACTAAGAGAGGATATGGGAATTGTATATGAGATATATTCATTTATAGAATCATTTTTTGATTCAGGTATTTTTGGATTATATTTTATATGTGATGCTAAAAATTTTGAAAAGGCAATTAGTGCAGTTAAAAGTGAATTTAATAATATTATAAAAAATGGTATTAATGATGAAGAGATACAAAAGGTAAAAACACAAATAGTATCAAGTAGTCTTATTAGTTTTGACACATTAAGCGGAAGAATGAGATTCCTTGCAAGGTCAATGCTATATCATGGGAAAATAACATATTTGGATGAATCCATTGAAAAGATTAGAAATATTGACAAAGATCAATTAATGAGAACTGCAAAAAAATACTGCAATCTTAATGATTTTAATGTTTCAATTGTTGGCAGTAAAAGGAAATTTGAATGGAAACCATAGATGTAAAGATAGAATTAAAAAAAGGAATAAAACCCATTTATATTACTGAAGGCTCATCAGGAGCTGATATTTTTGCATCTGAAAATATAATTATTAAATCAAATAGAACCGAATTGGTGAAAACAGGGATTTTTCTTGAAATCCCTCATGGATATGATTGTCAGATAAGACCAAGAAGTGGATTATCATATAAAAATAAAATTATTATTCTAAATGCACCTGGAACTATTGATAGCGATTATAGAGGAGAGATTAAAGTGATTATGCATAATCTTTCTAATAATGATTTTACTATAAAGGCGGGAGATAGAATAGCTCAAATGGTATTTACTCCTGTTGTAAAAGCATGCTTTGTTGAATTGAAGATCAATAGTACAAAAAGAAATGCGGGTGGATTTGGACATACAGGTGTAAATAATAATGATTAGATACCTTTTATTCAGATTATTAACAGTATTTATTCCATTTGTATCCTTTTCAATAATTGATATATTTTCGGAAATTACCGGTTCTTTGATCTATTTTTCCGGAAATTGGAGAGTGGATACAATACAGAATAATTTAGCAGCAATTAATGCGGAGAATGGAAATGTAAGAAGAACATTTGTTAATATGATTGCTAATTATTGTGATTTTATCAGGTTTTACTATGTAAAACGAACAGTTCTTGGAAAAATAACACAAATAGAACCACCAAATGTTCCAAAGGCAGATGAGAGATTTATACTATTAACAGGTCATTTTGGTAATTGGGAACTTGCAGGTTTGTTTATAACATATTTGGGTTATCAAATGGTAACAATTGCAGAAAGTACAGGTCCAGGTGAAAAAATGTATAAGTTATTTGCTGATATGCGATCAAGAGAAAATATGAAGGTTTTAAGACTTGAAGATCCGGCAATTGGTCAATTGCTTAAAAAATCTATTGATAAAGGATTAAATCCTGTATTACTCTTGGATAGAGACATTACAAAAACAGGTGTTTCCGTACAAATGGGAGATAAAAGAGCATTGATACCAAAGGGTCCATATTTTTTCAGTAAAAGACATTCACTAACAATGCAATTAGGAGTTTTTTTTAGAATTAAGCATAAAAAATATAGATACACATCATCAATCATACCAATAGATACGGTATTTAATATGAAGATAGATGCTCAACAGGCAATAAATTCATTTATTGAAGTAATTAAACTTAATCCTTATGAATGGTTTGCATTTGATATAAATTGGGAGGCATAATGAAAAATAATGAAAGAATAATTGATCCTGATAAGAAGAAACTCAAAATACTTATTGTTTCTGATATGTATTATCCATTGCCTGGAGGTATTCCGGAACATATTCATAATCTATACCTTGAAATGAAAAAAATGGGTCATACAGTTCATATTCTTACAGGAAAATCATTTAGTGATAATACAAAAATATCATCTGATATTAAACGATTTGGACATTCAATTAGTGTACCTGCAAATAAGTCATTTTCTCAGATCACAATAGGTATAGCAATGTTTAAAAGGGTTAAAACATTACTTGATAGAGAAAACTATGATATTGTGCATATACATGGTTCTCTTGCCCCTACGCTGCCTATTCTTACTCTATATTTTTCAAAAACAACAAATATTGTGACATTTCATGCTGCTCATAATCATTCAATTGGCTATGCTGCATTAAGGTCGCCGCTTTCCAAAATGTTTAGACGCATTCATGGACTAATTGCTGTTTCAAAAGAAGCCGAGAGATCAGTTAATAAATATTTTCCCGGTAATTACAGAATTATTCCAAATGGTGTGAATATTAAGAGGTTCAATCCACAAAATCCAAAACTTGAAAAATTCCTTGATGGGAAGATCAATTTGCTATTTTTAGGAAGACATGATCCGAGAAAGGGAATTAAATATTTGTATAGAGCAATGGATTTTATCATAGAGAAGCATAAAAATGTACGACTTATTGTTGTGGGTAAAGGTGTATTGAAAAATTATTATAAACAGATGATCAGTGAGAATGCAATGAAATATATTGTTTTTGAGGATTATGTAGATTCAGAACTAGTTCCTTTGTATTATAGAACTGCAGATATTTACATTTCTCCGGCAACAGGGGGAGAGAGCTTTGGAATAGTACTATTAGAATCAATGGCATCAGGAACCCCTTTGGTTGCAAGCCGTATAAGAGGATATAGGCAGGTTGCAAAACATAAATTCAATGCATATTTTGTAAAGCCAAAGGATCCCAAAGAACTTGCCGAGGGTATTATAAATATTATAGAAAACGATGATCTTAGAAGGAATCTTATTACAAATGGATTAGAATCTGTTAAAAAGTATTCATGGAATAATGTTACAAATCAGGTATTAGATTATTATAGAGAAATTATGAGAAAAAGAAAAATTGAAGAAGAGAAGAACATTGGATGAATCATATTTGATTCTTTTATTAATTCCGATATTCTATATTATTGGATGGTTTATATGGTATTTCCGTACAGGTGGTATTCCATATAATTCCCCAAGAATTATTAGTTTTCATAAAATTACAAATAAACCGGAATTTGGAGGCACATTCTGCACAAATAGTCAGTTTAAGAAATTTATGGAATTTTTAAGTAAAAATAAATATATCACGATTGATTTAGAAAAGCACTTAAACCATTATAATGATAAAACAGTATCAATATTTTTTGATGATGCGCATGAAGATATATATAATAATGCATTTCCTATAATGAAGACATTGGGCTTTACAGGTGTTATTGCTCCTGTTACGGGATTTATAGGTGAAAAGAATTTATGGGATAGAGGCGGCGGAGTATTCAGGCATATGAATGAGGAACAGATCAGAATTTTATCTGAAAATGGTTTTGATGTAATTTCTCATACAATGACACATAGGGATTTAAGAAAACTTACCGATAAAGAGCTCCTATATGAAATGAGTGAATCAAAACAGATTTTGGAAAGTATAATCAAAAAGAAAGTTGATTACATTTTATATCCATATGGTCTTTATAATAACAGAATTAGGTTTTTTGCAAAAAAGGCGGGTTATAAAGGTGCCTTTGCATCTTATAATAAATCCAATAAAATAATAGATAAATATGCAATGGGAAGAAATACTATGTATATTATTGATAATGTATTTGACTTAAAAATATTAATTGAAAGAAAATCACTTTTATTATACGGTCATGAGGAAACAAAAGGCCGCATTATAAATTGGTTTTCAAGATTTTCGGAGGTAATAAAAATTTGAAAAGATCAAAATTTTCCGATTATATCTTTCTTTTACGCCCATCAATTATGATTGCTTTATGGACATTTTATTTTGCAGGTGTTACATTGGCTTTCAGAATAAATGGACTTAGTTACTTTAATAATAATTACAATGCAGGAATGATTATTTGTACTCTTCTTATGTACTCTCTTCTGATGGGCAGTGTATATGTAATTAATCAAATTGTGGATATTGATACGGATAGATTGAACAAAAAACTATTTATTCTGCCTGATGGTATTATATCAAAACAAAATGCAATGATTTATGTTATTATGTTAACAGTTATTTCACTTTCAGGAATTATGATAATGCCGCAAGCAACATTTGTAATGAAAGGGTTATTTATATTATCATTTATACTGGGAGTAATGTATTCTGTTAAACCATTTTGTTTAAAGAGAAGGCCATTTGTGGATTTAATTGATAATGTAATTGGCTATGGGATGATTGCAGTTATTATTGGATTTGAATCAACGGGATACTCATTTAAAATTGAGTATGTACAAAAACTATTACCATATATCTTTTCAATGGGAGCAATATTTATAAATACAACCTTAATGGATTATGAGGGTGATAAGGCAGTTAATGCAAGAACAACAGGTGTATTCCTTGGCTATAAAAAGGCATCATTATTATCATCTATTCTAATGGGTTTTGCAATTATATCTGCATTTAATTCAGGTGATAAAATAATGATCATTTGCTCAATTTATTCATTACCATTTTTTATTTATAATGCAGTGAAGAGAAGTAAGAAAATAATTGATATGAGTGTGAATCTGACTGCTCCAATTTTAACAGTTTTTCTGAGTATCTGTTTTCCATATTTTCTTGTTTTGAATATCATTGTACTGATTTCAATGAAAATCTACTATAGAAAAAGATTTAACATTAAATATCCAATATGAAAAAAATAATAATCATTTTAATCATTATCATAACTTCTATAACTGCCTGGTCTTTAGATTATACAAAGTATGTTAATAATATATTATATTTTTTATATATGCAGGATTATGAAAGAGCAAACATCCTTTCTGATTCACTTATTGAATTATATCCTGATTCACCTGTTGGAAAATATATGAAATTTTCTATTATGAATACATATATGAGTGATTTTGAAACAGATACCTTAAAGAATAATTTTTATGAGATATATGAAGAAATTATAAAATACAGAAATAGTGATGATGCACATATTCTGTTTTTTGTAGCAGGGGCATATTTTCAAAAAGCATCTTTCTTGGCAATGAAAGGTAATTACCCTGAGGCAATCAAACATGGACTGCGAGCAAATACATATTTCAATAAATCAGTTAAAATGGATGAAAAGTTATTTGATGCATATCTTGGAAGAGGACTTGTAGATTATTTTAAAGCAAGGATGTATTTAAAGATTGGAGGAAATAGCTCATCAGGGAAAAATGAAATTAAGATAGCTGCTGAAAAGGGATTATTTTCAAAGGTTCCTGCAATGGATATGCTTGCAATACTTTATAATATGGAAGATAAGCATGATAGTGCAAGGTTCTATATTGACAAACTAAGAGTCATTTATCCTGAAAACAGAATGTTTATGTTTACAGAATATAAGATCCTTTTCAATTCAAAGGAGTATAAGGATGCAATTATTCTATTAAATAAATTAATTGAAAATATCCTTAATAATCAGAAAAGAACATATTACAATATTGTATCTGTATATTATGAAATGGCATTATGTTACCATTTAACAAAGCAGGATATTAAAGCAATGGAAATGGTGAACAATGTAAAATCAATGAATATCTACATTGAAAATGATAAACGCATTAAAAAAATCATTGAAAAGGCAAGGAAACTGGAGAATAAATTGAAATGAAAAAGATCCTTTTGATTTCCTATTATTTTAATCCTCCATATTGTTTTGGGGGTGGAAGGAGAATGGAATTCATAAGAAGGTATCTATCAGAAAAGGGAATAGAAACTGATATTATTTCATCCGGATATATAAATATTAATGGTAATGAAACAATCATCAAGGAATCATCTTCTTTAAATAATTTAAAAAGAAAATGGAAATTTATAAGAAAATATAATCCATTGCCTGACGCTATGTTCATTTGGTCACTTAGATCTGCTAAAAAAGCAATGAAGATTCATAAAAATTATGATCATATAATTATATCATCACCGCCGCCATCAATAATAATGGCGTTTTTATTAAAAATACATATAAGAAAAAAGATTATTATTGATATAAGGGATTCATGGTATAATGGACCACATCAAGAATATGGTACATTTATAAATAGATTTATTGATAAACTAATGGAAGAAAAGTGTATGAATAAATTCAATAAGATCATTGCTGCTACAAAAACAATTTCAGAAAGAATAGAAAACAGACATAATAAAAATGTATTAACAATATACAATATGCTTGATAAAAATGAAACAATAAATATATCATTAAAATCAAAGGAAAAAACATTATTTTACGGCGGCAAAATTGATAGGGTAAGGTATAATAAAAAATTCTTTAATGTGCTTCAAGGTGAGAAAGATATTACATTAAGATTTGCAGGTATTGATGAATACGGGATTAGTGAATTTGGTAATGTTGAATATATTAATACTATAAACCGCAGGGATTTTCTAGACGAAATGTCTTTATGTAATGCCTCATTAATTACAATTAACTATTATATAAAAAATCCTCAGGAAATTTTTACAAGTAAAATATTTGATATATTGCTTGCTAAAAAGAAGGTTCTTTATATTGGTCCAAAATGTGAATTGTCTGAATTCATAAATAGAGAAAAAATCGGTATTGCT
>JAUVJU010000050.1 GCA_030592285.1 Caldifarciminota bacterium | reverse complement strand
TATTTAATGGCAATGTATTTATTGAATGTGAGGGTAATGAAGCCCAATTAGAGGAATTCATTAATATTACAAAATGCGGTCCAATATCATCCGATGTTACCAATATTGATATTGAAAATGGTGAATTACAACATTTCAAGGAATTTAAGATAAGATGAGAAATCAAGAGGGGACGGAGGATGCAAATATGCAATTAATCAATTTATCAGGAGGTAATTATGAGAACTAGGCGACTTACATACAATGGAGCTTATCATCATATTATGAATCACGGTATTGGAGAATTGGATATATTCAGTAATGATGGATTAAAAAATGAGTTTATTGGATTACTTAAGGAAAAACTTAAAATATACAAGGTAGAGATATATGCATATTGTATAATGTCAAATCATTATCATATTGTTATGAAAAATTCAAATATGATGATGTCAGATTATATGCGAACCGTTGAATCAACATTTGCATTATTATACAACAAGATCAATAAACGAAATGGGTATGTATTCCAAAACAGATTCAAATCGCCAATAATTGAAAATGATTATTATCTAAAAAATGCTGTATTATATGTACTTTTTAATCCAGTAAGATCAGGGATAGTAGAAGATCCATTTGAATATAAATGGTCAAGCATAATGGAATTATTCGCAAAGATTAGACAAGTTGACTTTATAACAAACACTGGATACATAGAGAGGTTGTTTGCTAATTACAATGACTTTGTTAAACAACTAATGGGATGGAGTGGAAGAAAATTACCAATAAGAAAATATAAGGAAGGAGAAGTTCTCGGAAGTGAGAAATTCCTTCAGGAAGCGATTAAGGAATATAATAAAAGGGAAGGAAGGGAAGATACAAATGAATATAAAAGAAGAAGATATGATGAAAAGCATCAAAATAAAACAAAGGAGGAAATATATATTGAGATTGATAATAAGCATTCTATAAAAATTAATGAATTAAAATATGTAACAAATAAAGAAAAAAGAATTCGACATGAATTGATTTTAAAGCTCAGAGATGATGGAGGATACAATTTTAAAGAAATAAAGAAGATGAAACCATTCAGGAATCTAAAATATAGTTCAATGAGTAGAATATACAATTATGCGTCTAAATTAAGAAAAGAAGGTAAACTAGAGAATTAATTGCATATTTGCATCCTCCGTCCCCTCTTGTTTTAGATTCAATATCTATTGACAGATAAATGTCATATATTATACTTTATAAATGAAAAGATTTGTATTTCTATTAATAATACTATTAAGTATTATAGTTATTTCTAAGCAATTAGAGATTGATAAAATAATTTTATCGGGGAAAGGGCAGTGTATTATAAATAGTAATAGGATTGTCTCTGCTTCTGCAATTTATGATGTTGAATTAAGTATGATTGATTCATTGTTGGGTGAAAACCTCAAGTATACTGTAAGAAGTGATGAGTATATTTTAATGTGTGATCATAATGATAATATTGATATACTGAAAATTGAATCAGGGAATATAAATTATTTAGCAAGTATAAATATTGGTTATGATATAAATAATATTGTATTTGCATATCCATTGATTTTTATTGAAACATTTTCTAAAACAATAATATACAATATAACAGGAGATATTGTTAATGAAATTATTAATAGAAAGGATTTTAATATTAATAATGCAATTAATATTATTTCAAGATATATTGTTCTTGCAGAAAATGGCAGGGAATTACTACACTGTACAATTGATACAGATTCCTTCATTATTAATGATACAATTAATGTAAATATTACGGATGCTCTATTTAAAAGTAATTACAAATTTGCCTGTTTAGTCAGTGATTCTCTTGTTGATTGCTATCAAACAAATGATACAACATTAAATTTAGTTTTTACATTTAATGTAAAAAAACCAATTAAGGATGTTTTTGAAATTGATTCAAATTTTATTTTTATCAGTAAAGACTCAATATTCATATATGAAAACCCCATGGTATATGAATTCAATTGCATTGATTCAATTTCCTTTAATGAGAATATTAAAGATGTGGATATTATTAATGATTCAATGTATATTCTTACAGATTGTAATTTATACAAAACCACTGGAAAATACTCTCTTAATATTATTGATACTACAAAAATCGCATATAATCTAAAGGGTATTATGCATAGAGAAAATGATTTTATAATATGGGCAGATAGTAGTTTATATACATATGATCCAATAACTGATTCATTTAATCTACTTCTTGCAAATATATATGGGAAAAACATTATTGATGAAAAGATCATTAATGAGGACTCATCAATATATTTAGTTTTGAATGATACACTTAAACGCGTAAATGTTTCAGCAATTCCTGTAAGTATATATGAAGATAATAATAAATTATATTATTCTGATAATAAGTATAATGTTTATTACAGTGATACTGATAGTATAGATTCATTAATATTTAAAAGAGGATATCCTGTTTTTGATATTCTAAAATTAGGAACTGGTTATTTATTTGCCAATGGATACTATGGATATAATAAAACTGATAGTATTGGTAATATTGTTTACAGTTATTTATTGGGTGATGAAGCATTTAATGTTAATTCAGTAAAAGGGGGATATTTATTATCAACAATAAATAATATTCTGCTTGTTGATACTCTATTTAATATTATTTCTACAAATAGTAATCATTATATTGGTAATTTTAGAACAGACACATCATTATTAATTGTATCTAACAACAGTATCCTTGAATGTAGTGATTCAATTATAAGTATTTATAATAGCAATGATTACTTTGATCTCACTTATATATCAATGAATAGTGTATGTGGTGCCTTGATATTGAAATCCGATGTTCTTTTGAAAATCAATTATGTTAGTTCTGGATTTCCTATATACAGATCAAAACCAATTAACAAAGAAAATTTGGATAATAGTATTATATATGATGTATGCGGAAGGAAATTATTTAATAAAACAAAATTATTGAAATTGAAACCCGGTATTTATTTCATTATAAATAAGGATATTCAGGAAAAGGTTTTTATACTCAAATAGAATGAGGTTCCTTATGTTAAAAATAAAAAAAATTCTAACATTTATTTTTTATTCAATTTTACTATTCATTATTTATGCTATGTTAATATTTCCTGCAGGAATATATGATTATTTTGTTGGGCTGTTGTTATCCGTATTGATTCTTTTCATTTCTTTAAAAATAATGGAATCCGGAAAATTAAGATTCTTTTCATTAAAAAACATTATATGGATCATTGCATATATTCCGTATCTTTTTATGAAAATCGTTCAGGCAAATATTGATATTGCATTAAGGGTATTAAATCCCAAATTGCCAATAAAACCTGGATTTATTAAAGTGAAATGTGATAGTAAAGATAAATTGGCAAAATTAATGATTGCAAATTCAATTACTCTGACACCAGGGACACTCACACTTGAAATTAAAGATGATTATCTGATAATACATGCTGTTGATGAAACCTTATATAAAGATAGGGAACTGGTGAAAGCAAATTTCCCTTATTATCTCAAGGAGATAGAATAATGACAATAATGATAATTATTTCCGCTGTTTTTATTATTCTTGCAGTAATATTAACCTTTATTCGTTTTCTTATTGGACCTACTGTTTATGACAGAATTGCTGCATTAGATGTTTTAACCCTTATAACAACAGTAATAATTGTTGTGCTTGCCGTAAATTATAAACAGAAAATATTTATGGATGTAGCTATTGTCTATTCATTATTATCATTTATTGGGGTTATTGCATTTGCAAGGTTTATGGAGAAGAAAATTGATCAATGAAATTATTGGTGTCATAATGTTCCTTATTGGATCAATCTTTATGTTTTTGGGTGCATTAGGATTAATGAGAATGCCTGATCTGTATAATAGATTGCAGGCAGGCACAAAAGCAACAACGCTAGGTATCATTTTTACTATACTTGGATTGGGTATATATTATCCTGAAATTATTTTTAAAGCAATACTTATAGTTTTATTTATATTGATGTCAAACCCTGTATCATCCAGCACATTAGCAAGAAGTGCCTATAAAAAGGGAATCAAATATTATGAAAAAACAATAAATGAAGTGGAAGATATATGCTTGAAATAACAATTACTTTATTATTAACAATTCTATCAATAACAATGCTTATTTATATATTTTTAACAAAAGATATTATTACTGCAGCAATTGGTACTGCACTTATTTCTCTTTTTGCATCAATTCTATTTTTAATAATGAAGGCACCTGATGTAGCAATGACTGAAGCAGCTATTGGAGCAGCATTATCAGGAGCAATTATTATAGGTGTTATAATCAGGATAAAGAAGGAACATAGATGAAAAAAATTCTTATATTAATGATATTTTCCTTTTTAGCAGTATCTTTAATGTTATTCTTTATGCAGATCAATAGTTCAAAGAGTTCTATGCAGTCAATTTCAGGAGATTATTATTTAACTAGTAATGCAAAGGATTTTAATATTCCAAATGTTGTTACTTCAATAGTTACTCAATACAGGGGATATGACACTATAGGCGAGATAACCATTCTATTTCTTTCTATTATTGGTGTATTCATGCTTATTAAAACTACGGGGTTTTCAGAAATAAGCAAATTGCTTCAGGAGCCCGGTACAATTGTGCATACTGCGACAGTAATATTATTTCCTATAATAATGTTATTTGGTGCATATATAATTATAAATGGTCATTTATCTCCAGGCGGCGGTTTTCAGGGTGGAGCAATAATTGGTTCAGGAATGCTTCTATTATTTCTTGCAGGAGATAAAAAGGAATTAAATAGAACAGCAACGCATATTGTAGAATCAATTAGTGTATCAATTATTCTTTTAATAGGTTTACTGGGTATATATTATCTTAATGCATTTTTTGCAAATTTCTTATATTCTCTTGGTACATTTGGAAGCATTATTTCAGGTGGAATAATTCCAATAATTTACATATTGATAGGTGTTAAAGTAACGGTTGAGTTTTTTCATTTAAGTGAATACTTATTAAGGAGTTAGAATGGCATTAGTCCTTGAAATATTATTTTATTTGAATGGTATTATCCTTTTAACGGGTGGACTTATTATTGCCATTATCAGTAGAAATATTATAAAAATGATTATTGGTTTTGTGTTAGCACATACAGGTGTAAATATTATTCTTGTAAGTACGGGGTATATTTTCAACAGAATGCCTCCTATTCTTAATAAATTTCAACAGACAAATAATCCGGCAGCCATATCTGTTGATCCTGTACCGCAGGCACTTGTATTAACATCAATTGTTATTGGGGTTGCCACAACATCCTTGTTTATGTTTTATGCTTTAAGATACTATAGGGATAATGGAACAATAGATAGGGATAGCATGGAGGAACACAATGATTAATCCTGTAATAACAATAATTCTTCCACTTCTTTTGGGATTTCTAAGTCCGCTTTTATATAAGCATATAAAGATATATTTTAAAATCTTAATGATTAGTGTATTTACATTTAATATTTTGGAACTTATAATAATTATTCCAACAGTATCTTCATTGCCCTTACAGATATATATGGGTAATATACCGGCACCATTTGGGATTATGCTGACATTTGGACTTACAGGTACAATTATTGCACTTATGGTGAATTTTATTGCTCTATGTATTGTATTTTTTAAATTGAATAGGAATAAGGATTGTGATAATGAAATGGTATTTTATACTGTATTCCCAATACTTATTGCTGCCTTAATATCACTTGCAAACACTCAGGATATTTTTAATATTTTTGTTTTTTTAGAAATAGTAACAATATCTGTATATATACTTGCAGGACTGAAAAAATATAAAAAAACTGATCTATCCGTAATAAAATTCATAACAGGAACATCAATAGGTGCTTTATTAATGCTTACAGGCATTGCTGCTCTTTATGCATTAACCGGCTCTTTAAATATAATTCATATACATTCAATACTTACCGGCTATGCATATTTTAATACTTATCTATTTAATATTGCTGTTTTCATAATATTAACGGGCTTAATGGTTGAAGCATATATGTTTCCATTCAATATATTTGTTACGGACATATATGCCCATACACAAACAATTAATGGAGCAATATACTCAGGGCTTGTACAGTCAATTGTAGTTTTTGTAATGATAAAACTCATAAAATTATTTATCATTAATCCAATGTTTCTTAATATAATGATCGTAATTGGAATAGTAACTATCATTTTTTCACAATTTTCCGCATTTACTGAGAAGAATATCAGAAGAATGCTTGGGTTTTCATCATTTGCACAATCCGGATTATTAATTACAATTGTTGCTTTATCATTAAAATCAGGTGTTCACAATGAATTATTTAGCCTTGCTATTATGATGATCATTATTCACGCAATAAGCAAATTTACTATGTTTCTTGCTGCAGATAGATTTATTGATGAAAATGGAAATATTATTAATAAAAAAAAGGCAGGTCAAGTATCATTTTTTGCATTTATAATTGCAACATTAACATTAGTAGGAATACCTCCATTTCCGGGATTCTATATAAAATTCAGAATAATATCTGAGTTACTAAGAATCAATTATCCATGGATGGCAGTGATAATCGTGATTTCTGCATTTTTGGAAATAATATATCTATTAAAAACAGCACGAAAATTCTTTGTAAAAAATTCAACCGATTCAAATGAACCATTAATTTCTATACTTGCAGCAATACTACCTCTATTAATAATATTCCTTTTTTCTGTTAATCCGGCTTATCTTTATAGAAGTTCCAGTGAAATGGATTTTAAGGAAGAAACAGAGATCAGTATTCAGGAAATTAATGAAACATCTATACTAAATGAACACATTGAGGAGAATAATATTGAGGAGTAAAAATAGATGCTATAAGATGGATTCCTGCCGATGCAGGAATGACAGAATTAAGAAAAATATAATTAACAATACAATAATTTATTATAACAGGGATAAAAATGGTTAATGTACTCTATTTTTATGCAATGATAATGAGTATTGTGCTGATTTATATTATTGGTGATATTTCAAAAATATTAAGGAATATTCTTGCAATATTTATTTTTTTATATTCTCTTGTAAGTACTGTATTTGTAAATGAGGCTGGTTTCACAATAAATGTAATGAAATCAATGAATTTGAATATGTCTTTTTCATATTCAGGGATTGGTACATTTTTTGTGATTCTTAATCATATTGCCTTTGGAGTGATTCTCATTAATATTTTGAATAATATCAATAAAAAGAGAGATAATGGATTTTTATTTAATATATTTCTTATATTCTATTTAACAACATTACTATTTATGTCCTCAAATCTATTTACATTTTTCATTATGTGGGAATTTATATCAATTCTCATATATTTTAATATTGGAATTTTTGATAAAAAAGAAAATTCTGGTCTGAAATATATTTTAATGAATGCTTTGGGAGGAATGTCATTACTACTTGCAATGGCAATGATATTTAATTTTACAGGTACACTTGATTTTGAGCGACTTTCATCACTATACTATCTTATTCCAAGATCACAAGCAATAGTAATTATTTTACTTTTCACATTTGCAATGCTAATAAAATCTGCTTTTTGGGGTTTGCATACCTGGGTAAAGGATGCATATATGAGATCAAATACTTGCTTTACTGCATATATGTCATCTGTACTTTCTAAAATAGGCATATTTGGACTTATTCTTTTATTCTACAAAATATTCCCATATGATTATGTTATTCAAATATTCACATTTTATAATATTCAATTTTTTAGAATTTTCTTTACTATTGGCGGCTCTATTACTGCAATACTGGCAACAATCATGGCGATTAAAGAACAAAATGTAAAGGCAATTTTAACATATTCATCAATAGCACAGGTGGGTTATATCATTGCATCATTTGGACTTGGATACAGATGGTCAATTATCAGTATAATGACAATTACAACTGTACATCTTTTAATAAAGACATCTCTATTTTCAGATTTATCATTTATTGAATATAAAACAGGACAAACAGATGGAGTAGAACTTGGGGGTCTTATTAAGGTTATACCATTTACATTTGTATCAACACTAATATCAATTATTGCACTTGCGGGGATTGTCCCATTAATGGGTTTTGCAGCAAAATGGATCTATTTTGAAAATATGTTTATTTCAGGACATTATATTGCTCTGATTATTTCTTTTTTGGCATCCACACTTGCATTTTTGTATTGCTATAAAATACTATCTATTGTATTTTTGGGTATTATTAATGAGAAGAACTCATCAATTAACTATTTTAGTTCCTTAGGTGATTCTATTGTAACAATTGTGAATATGATCATTCCAATAGCACTTGTGATTTTCGGATTCTATCCCTATCCATTTTTCAGATTTATGTTTGAAAAGATCAGTAAAATACTGCCATCGGCAAATGTTTTTTTATCAGGGAATTTTATTGAATCATCTATTGGCTACTGGAACCCATTAAATATTGCTACTATAGTTGTTATAATATTTGTAAGTATGTTCATAATTTTTGTGCTATTAATGAGAAAGCCCAGGAAGGTATCACAGTATGATATTGCTATGTCAGCAGAACCAGTAAGAAGTCATAATAATTTGCATTATGTAATGAATTTTTATGATGGATTTCTTGAGGTTGTTAAACCCATTACCAGTAAAAGTTCAAAAAGATTTTATGGAAAAATTTACGGATTTATTGAAGATATTGGTGATGTACTTAGAAAATTGCATTTGAATTCATTGACTTCAAAGAATATTTTAACAGGAATAATTATTATTGTGTTGATTATTGTAATATGGAGTGCTGTATGAATATCGTATGGACAGTATTAGGTATAATAGGTGTTTATATTTATGGTGTATTCCTTATGGGTCTTGGAAGAAAGATCAGTGCAAGGGTTCAATTAAGATATGGTCCTCCGGTATATCAGAATTATATAGATATATTAAAACTATGGACTAAGAAAACAAATATTTCACATGGCATTATGTTTGATCTTGGTCCTGTATTTCTTCTTACCGGCTCAATAGGCACATTATTACTGATTCCTATTGCTGCTACTGAACAATTGATGTATTTTGGTTTTAGCGGTGATATTATTGTTATTATGTATTTAATGGTATTTGGCTCATTGGGTTTTGCTTTAGCGGCAAGTCAGGGAGCAAATCCATTTGGTATTATGGGAATTTCAAGAGCTTTAACCTTATTAGCTGCCTATGAATTACCATTTATATTAGGTATTGTTATACTTATGATGGATGCAAATTCCGCATCATTATCAAATATTATAAGCCATCAGGCAGGTGGATATATGAACTGGTATATTTTCAAACAGCCATTAGCAGCTATTCCGGCATTTATTGCTCTTCTTGGTATGATGGGGAAACAGCCATTTGATATTCCCATTGCTCCTCAGGAAATTGCAACAGGACCTATGGCAGAATTCGGAGGAAAATATCTTGGAATGATGATGTCTTCACATGCAATATTTATGACAGCAAAATATATTCTATTTGTTAATCTATTTTTGGGGGGAGCAGGGAATCCCATTAATATGATCTTTAAGGTATTTCTTATTTGGTTATTCCCGCTTTTTGTTGGATTGGTCTATCCTAGATTCAAAACATCACAGGCAGTTAGATTTTTCTGGGGTGTTCCATCATTAATTGGTCTTATTGGTTTAATTATACATTGGTTGAGGTAAATATGATTGAAAAAAAGAAACGAAATATATTTCAAATAATTGATGACTGGGCAAGTGCAAGATCGCTTTGGCTATTAATGTATTGTACAGGATGCGGGGCAATTGAACTGCCTCCCACAATGACATCCAGATATGATATGGAACGATTCGGCATTGCTCCAGCAGGTACACCAAGGCAGGCTGACATTTTGTTAATCACCGGATATCTATCAATAAAAACATTAAAACGGGTTATAAGAGCATATGAGCAGATGCAGTCACCAAAATATGTTATTGGACTGGGTTCATGTACAATTAATGGCGGAATGTATTGGGATTCTTACAATACAATAAAAATGCTTGATCTATATTTGCCTGTTGATATTTGGATAGCCGGATGTATGCCAAGACCTGAAAGTGTGATAGGAGGTCTAAATAAATTATCCGACATAATCAAGGCAGGTGAGGCAAATGGATGGAAAAAATACAATGAAAATCTGAAATGGTATAGGGCAAATCAGAAAAAAGTAATAAAGAAATGGGATCTACCAGAGTTTAATTATTGAGGTAAATTATGGAAAACAATATGGAACTTAAAGCATTAAAAAATAATTTTTCAAAAATATTTAATGTTGAATATGCAATGTTTAATGATAGTGAAACTTTATCAATCAAGATCCCTTCAAATGAGACATTGAATGCAATTGATTATCTATATAATAAGGAATCATATAAACATTTGTCAATGATGAGTTATATTGATAAACCAAAAGATAATATTATTGAACTAATTTATATTTTATACTCATATACAGATCATACAACTATTATTCTTATTATTGATCTAAACAGGGAAAATCCGAAATTTGTTACATTAAAAAATATTTTTCCACAGGCGGAGACATTTGAAATTGAATTCAATGAAATGATGGGTATTGTATTTGAAGGTAATAACAGGATGGGAGAAGAATTCATTTTGGAGGGCTGGGATGGTCCACCTCCAATGAGAAAAGATTTTGATACACTTGAATTTGTTAATGATAATTATATGTTCCGTTCAGGAAGGGAAAACAGTATTAATGTAAGAGAGCATATTAAAAATATTACCGGTGAAAAAGGAGCACTTGATGATTAATGCAAAACCGGTAAAGATATTTTTTGGACCGCAGCATCCTGGAATAACAGGCAATATGATGATTGAACTTGATTTAAATGGTGAGACAATTGTAAAGGCAAAAACACATATTGGATATCTGCATCGCGGATTTGAGAAATTAATGGAGAGAAGAACATATTTACAGAATTTCACAATTGTTTCCAGAATTTGTGTACCAGAGCCCGATATTAATGAACAGGTATATGCTATGGCAATTGAGAAACTTGCTGGCATTGAGATACCAGAAAGGGCAAAATATATTAGAGTATTAGTTCTTGAAATGGCAAGATTGGTTTCATATATTATGTGGAGCGGTGGACATGCTGCATCAATGGGTTTATATACCTTAACCCAGTGGGCATTTGCTGATAGAGATTATCTTATTGATCTATTTGAGGAATTATCCGGGGCAAGAATTTATCATATGTATATATGGCCTGGTGGTGTGAGAAGAGATTTACCGGCTAATTGGACAGACAAGCTGCTTGATACAATTAAGTATATTGAAAAACGATTAAATGATTATGATAAAATTTTCTTTGAAAATGCAATCTTTATAAAAAGAGCAAAGGGTGTTGGTATTGTAAACCCAGTTAAAGCAAGAGAAAGAGGTATTGTAGGACCAGTTCTCAGAGGCAGCGGTATTAAAGAAGATGTAAGAAAGAATAATCCCTATGAGGTATATAATAAACTTGATATAAATGTTATTACTGAAACAGGCGGCGATGTTTATGCAAGAGCAATGGTGCGAAGAAGAGAAATGCAGCAATCCATTAATATTATAAGACAGATAGTAAGGGATTTGCCAACAGGAGCATTCTATAAGAGACCATTTGATAATCCATTTAATTTTAAAATTGATAAAAATCATACTTATCAGAAAATAGAATCGGCAAGAGGTGAATATGGATATTTTGTTGCTTCTGATGGTACAGATAAACCAGAGAGGGTGCATGTAAGGGGTCCTGGATTTGTACATGCATTTACATTACTTGAAAATCTACTTATTGGAAATAAATTGTCGGATGTACCTATTATACTAACAAGCTTGGGAATATGCCCGCCGGAAATAGAGAGGTAATAATGAGCATAAAAAATATAATTAATCCATTACTTCAATTAAAATTTATTTTAAGAAAAAGAGTAACAGTAAGAATTCCTTATGAGAAAAAGGAGCCATCACAGATATATAGAGGCTCTCATTATAATGATATTGATAAATGTATTGGATGTGGCAACTGCAGTACAATATGTATGAACAATGCAATTGATATGATTGAAGTTGAAAATGTTAAAGATAAAGAACAGGATTCAGGATTAAGACCCAGAGTTGATTATGGAAGATGTTGTTTTTGCGGTTTATGCGTAGATATTTGTCCAAGCAGTTCACTTGTGTTTTCAAATGAATACTTACAGATTGAAACAAGTCCTGATAAATTCATATACACTCCTGGTATAGAAAAAAAGCATTTAAAACATAGTAAATCATATACTCAGGATATAAGTACTTGTCTCCAAACACCTAAAAGAGTAAAAATGACTCATCTTGATCCTAATAAGAGAATTAAATCATTTGCAGAGGAAGTGCTTGGGTACTCAACTGAAGAGGCAAGAAAAGAAGCACAAAGGTGTATGGAATGCGGCATTTGTGTTGTTGGTTGTCCTGATAATATGCATATACCTGAATATATCAGAGAAATTGGCAATGGCAATGATATGTTATCAGTAAAGATCATGTTAGACAATAATCCAATGCCGGAAATTTGCGGTAAGATTTGTACAAGACATTGTGAAGATATGTGTGTTGCGGGTATTAATGGAGAACCGCTTGCAATAAGGTGGCTAAAAAGATATGCATCAGAAAGATTATTTGAATTTATTGATGAAATGGAAATAGAACAGAAACCGGATAATGATAAATCCATTGCAATAATTGGAGCAGGTCCATCAGGTATTACTGCTGCATACTATTTACGATTAATGGGATACAGTGTTAATATATTTGAAGAATTTGATAGATTGGGTGGAATGGCATTTGTTGGTATTCCAAGATACAGATTGCCTATGGATACAATTGAAAGACAAAAAGCATTATTAGATAGAATCGGAGTGAAATTCTCATTCAATACAAAGATTGGAAAAGACATTGATTTTGACACTTTAAGAAATGACTATAATGCAGTGTTTATGGGTATTGGTATGCATAGATCAAGAAAATTGAATGTAAATGGTGAGGATTTACCAGGGGTATTAAATGCAATGGATTTCCTTAGAAGTATAAATCTTGGTAGTAAAATTGAAGTTGGTAAAAAGGTTATTGTAATTGGCGGAGGTAATGTTGCAATTGATTCATCCAGGGTGTGTAGACGGCTTGGTGCTGAAGTTGATATTTATTATAGAAGAAGGGAAATTGATATGCCGGCAGATAATGAAGAAATTATTGCAGCACAGGAAGAGGGCATTAATATTATTCCTCAAAGAATACCACTTAAATTTGAATATAAAAAGGAAGAAAAATCACTGAAATATTACTGTGCTCCTGCTAAAATGGTTGATGATAAAAAAGGTGGAAGACCAAAGCCCGTTCTTATAGAAGGTGAACTATTCTGTCTTGAAAATATTGATACAATAATTATAGCAATTGGGCAAAGTGCCGAAAGTGGTTTTGTTAAACATACAAAAATATTCAATGATAAAGGTAGGATTGCAGTTAATGAATATGGTATGACAGAAGAAAACGGTGTGTTTGCCGGTGGTGATACAGTGAAT
>JAUVJU010000036.1 GCA_030592285.1 Caldifarciminota bacterium | reverse complement strand
GCATATCCGATTAAAATTAATACTTTAAAAATACAAAATATTTATAGGGACTTGTATGTCCCTATAAATATTTATTTCCACTTTTCTCTTCCTCTGCATACATTATCAATTAATAAAAATAAGTTTTTTTGTTTTATTATATGTATTTGTTCTTAATTTATAAAAATATATTCCACCTGAGACTTTTTTGCCGCTATCATCTTTGCCATCCCATTTTACTGAATAATAATTTGCTGTCTTTTCCTCATTCACAAGTGTTTTAATAAATTGTCCTGAAATATTATAAACTGTTAAAGAAACATAGGATTTTTGTGGAATTTCATATTGTATAATAGTTGCATCTGTAAATGGATTAGGATATGCACTTCTCAGGGCAAATGTCTTTGGGAGTATTCCTATCCCTGCTATACCGGAAATTGGAGCATTCCAAATTATTCTTCCGGTGCTATTAACTTGTCCTAATTTGTACCAATAAATTTTTCCTGGTTTTACATCTTTATCTCTATATGTATAATATCCACAGTTAACTAAATTTTTACCATTCACATCTGAAATCCTTGCATATTCTCCTTGTTTTTCTGTTGAACGAGCTATTGTCCAGAATAATACATTATATTCATTCTCTGCTTTCCACTTAATAATTATTTCACCCTCGCCGCTTAATGTACTAAAAGATGAGAAATTGATTGCTGTGGGACTTTCATATATTTGAGATGCTCCCTCATATACAAGATGATTTGTCTCATAAGCAGTTACTGTTATACTTGCTATACCTGTATTTGATGGATTTATAATAATAGTTGCCCAGCCAGCAGCATCCGTTATGTCTCTTTCATATATTGTTGAATCCTGCATTACAGTAACCAAAGCACCCGAAATAGCTGCTTTTGTGCCATCATACACATAAACCTTAAAAGTATCAGTTTTACCGGTAAATCCAAGTGTATCAGAATGATTGGCAAAAAGGGATATGGGATGATCTGTCCAGATAGGCATCTCAGGATCACCAAAAAGGGTAAGTTCGTAAAGCACCCATCGAAAATAAGTATCTGATAAAGCAGTGGGTACTAACTGGTCCTTTGAAGCAGAAAATACCTGCCCTAAATGCTGAGCATTTGTTCCAAATAGTTTCCTGTAGAACCAGACAGAGAGTTCGCCTGAAGGTCCCAATGCTCCCTCTGGGGATGAATATCCCCATCCATATCTTGTGTTCATCATAGTAGCAACAGAAGCACATTTATTATTGTTCACCATTCTCTCTGCAAGACAATCATAATCATAAGCAGATCCCACTTCATCCAATGCCCCTGTGAAACATGCAATAGAGTTTATAATGGATGTCCGTGTTGAATCATTAGTATTATTTGGCGGGTCTCCGGAAGAATAATAAACGGTTGAACCTCCATTATAGTAAATTCCTACTTCATTTCCATGTCCTACCCAATGTTGAAGATTAAAGGCAGAATTCATTGAATCATTCACTACTGCCTGTGATATACCCTCAATATTCTCATACTGTTTTGATTTCTGCCATGAATCAGGAATGGTATCTGCAATAGCATCATTAATTCCCTGACCGGTATTCCCCACCCAAAGATTTCCTTGTGGCAAATATATTTTTTTCACATAATTCAAATTTGGATTTTTTTCATATGCTAAAACTTTACTCACGAAATTTTGAACCTGTGTTATATTCTTAACAGGTGCTCTTCCAATATATATATCGGCATACATATCTACAGCATCAGATGTTTCCCCATAAATACCATCTCCATCTCCATCCCATGATCCATCTAAATCTGAATAATATAAATCACAGGGAATGGTATCTTCATCAGTATAATATCCTACTCCTGAATTTAAACAATATGTATTTCTTCTTGGAACATAATCTTCAGTATGTTCATAATCACATTGTCCGCCAAGTAATATGTATATAGCATTAGAGTCCTTAGCTTCTTTTATAAAATTCCTCATCTTGTCTGCATTATCTATTCCAGTATAATTAATATATATTGAATCAGTAGTAATAATAGATGCAGGCACACCTTTTTTTGATTTCCAATCACGCAATGGTTTAAATGCATCAACAAACGCAGGGTCTGTTATTATTATATATTCTGCATTACCTTTATAAACACCTCCGCCTCCGCCTCCACTACTCCATGTAAAGAGCCGGGAATATTTATTATCAATCTCATTAGATTCTGCAACAGTATATGTTGAATCAACAAAGGTCATTAATGTGTGGTCACCAGCTGTAAATATGTGTGTCCAATCCTCAATATAAGTGTAATAGCCAGCTTTAAGGCTATCTGTAAACCAGCCTGCAAGTGGAACTCCATCAGAATAAATATAGGTGTAAAATTTCGGTTTTGCAGTAATACTCCCATTATTTACAATTGCCCAGTCAACATAAGTTGTAGAATCTCCTTTGAGATTCGGGCCAACTGTATTGGTTCCTGATACTGATGAAGGAACAATAGGATAATCCCATCCTGTGGGAGTGTAGTAGGTAAGATTTGGGCTTTCGCTTTTCCAATAATATGTTAATGCATATCCATTATCTGTTTCATTGGATTCTGTTATCCTGTGTGTAGCATCCGCACTGTCAGAAAGTGCATGACTGCCTGCAATTGATTCAATAAAGCCATAACCCCTTACATAGGTATAGTAACCCTGCTGTAACCCAACCGAATACCAACCAGCAAGATATGAATCATCAATGTAAAGATACCAGTATATTGTATCCGTAGCATCAGCTGTTCCACTGTTTATCATAGCCCATGATACAAAAGATGAATCACCGGCAATAAGTGTATCACTTGTTATTGCGGTTGTATCCGTATCTCTATTAATTGCACAGACAAGAGGTGATGACCAGCCTGTTGGCTGATAATAAGTTAGATTGGGCTGTCCCGCTGCCTGCCATTCATATTGGTCACATTTAAATCCCCATCTGGTTACGCTGTTATCACTTTTTAGCACAATCTTTACAAAATTAGAATCACCCCATGATGTCCAGAAATCAGTTCCCAAATCTCCTGTATATATATTCATAAGATTGTCTTTACCATCATATACATAAACAGTATCATATCCACTTTCTGTATAAAGTTTTGAAAAATGCAATCTCATTTGAATGCTGCCTTCGTCCTGGGGTCCATAGACATAATATGTTTGATTAGCATTATTTGGATAATTGTGTGCAGATTCTACCTGATGTCCTCTGTTGAAGTTGAAATAATTAACCAACCAGCCGTATTCAGTAACAGAGCCATCTGATTCGAGATTTGTTCTTTCATGAATTTGCGTTATATAGCTGCTGTTATAGGTGGACCAATTACTCCAGACATTGTCATACTGCCCCGACCAAGTATTTAAAATGGTTGTATTGTCAATATCATAACAGTAAACATAATCATACCCTGATTCGGCATGGATGGAATCATAATGGAAACATACTCTGCCAATCCAGTCATTTAAAGGTCCATACATATCAATAGATTCATTAGTGTTGTTTGCATAAGGATGCAAAGAATTTTCGTATGAACAGCTTCCGCCAACCTGAATATAATCTACATCAAACCCGTATCTTGTTACTGAAACATCTGTTTTTATCTTTATTGTAAATGTCGGACCATCTCCCCAGCTTGACCATGTTGGACCATAGACACCTGAATATGTATTAATCAGTATTCCATTATTATCATATACATAAATAGTATCATAACCACTCTCTATATTTAATGTATCAAAATGTACACACATTCTGTTGTTTTCCGGAGGACCATATATATAATAGTAATTATTCATACTATTAAAATAAGGATGTGGTGATGATATATAGCTATTTACCACTATTCCCTTACTTCTAACTATTCTTTTAAGTATAGGATGCACTGCTTCAATCCATGGTTTACAGATAACAAAATCAGAGATTGTATTCTTTATTTTTTCTCTTTTCAATTTATTAATTCTTTCTTCATGCTGAAGAATTTTCATTGTCTTGGATTCAAGAATACGAATTTCAGATTCAATGCGTGGTATTGGAACAGTTTTTGTCTCCCCTTTAATTTCTACTCCTTCAATTGGATAAGGGGTGATTAATAACCCATAACTTGATACTCGCGGTGCATAATGTTCAACATCTTCGGGATTATCAACTATCATTTTTATTTCTTTACCAAAAATCTGAATTTGTTTATCTGATAAACGCTTGACCTGACAAACCCCTTCCTGAAATTCTATTCTTATTGTTATTGAACTATTAAATATAAGTTTTTTCTGTTTTGGCTGATATTGAATAGGAAATAGGTTAATTTGAGCAATTCTAAAGCCCGCTTTGTTTCCTATAGGAAGCAATTCAATCAATTTGCCAGGATAAAGATTATCGGATTCATAAATAGTTTTTTCCGGTAAAATAAATTCGTTTTCTACATTAAAAGAAACCGGAACAGGTTTTTGAGCAGGATAGATATTATATGTACCTGAAAGTATAGAAGATGAAGATGAAATCACTTTTATATTAGTGATAACAGCAGAAGGTGGAATCACAAATTTCACTGTTTTACATGGAACAAAGGGTAATCCTAAATTTCTCGGATTAAAACATTCTTTAAATGTGATATAATCATATCCATTTTCTTTTTGAATTTTGAGATGTTTTTCATCAAAAGAAAAACTCTTTTCAATAATACCCGCATGAATACCAATATACACTATTAATAAAATTAAAAAAAATAATTTTTTCACAATACCTCCATCATTATTATATTAATATTATACTATTTTCTTTTTTATGTCAATAGCTAATTAACAATGGACTACTTTTTTTTTCAAAAAAATTACCTTGACTGTGATTTGTCTTACATTATAATTCATATATGAAAATAAGAATTCTAATTATAGTATTATTACTCATTTCTATACCATTATTTTCTCAATACTTTTTAGCGGATGAATTAGGTAAAACCATTCAATCAGGGGAACGAGTATTTATATATGGTACATCCGGCTTAAGCGGATACAGTGTTGATTATGATAAATCAGCATTTTCTCATCATTCGCTTATTACTGAAAAAAATCGTATTTGTATTGGAATATTAAAAGAAAATCTTAGACCGGGGTTTACTTTACCTATCTATTTTTCCACTTCTAGCATACTTGACACTTTATCACTTGTTGTAAGCCCTAAATTCTTAACAATTAAGCTTGCAGACAAAAATCTGAGAATTGGTGATTCACTTTCTGGAGAAATACTGTTTAAACATAATGAAATTATGTCCGGTAATGGTATTGATTCATTGTTTTTTATTCTTCACTTAGCAAATTCTTACACTAATTATCCTATAAAAATATTTTCAAATGATTCTTTTTTGGATTTTGATTATTCATCCGGTTTTTTCAATTTTTTGTTTCCTTTAATGTATGAATCAGGAGAATACTGCATTGATCTTGTAGTTTTTTCTTCATCTATTTCTGATACACTTAGTAATATTTGCGGTTTCACCCTGAACTACAAAAAAAATGAAGGAAATAGTATCTATATAGTTGATTCTGAAATATTTTCTAATGCAGATAAACTCTCATCACTTATCTTACCATTGAACTCTGAAATTATTAGATCGTTTTTTCACAATATTGATAATAGTATATTTAATAACCGAAAGAATATTGTATTTATTGTTGATTCAATCAATTTTCTTTTCAAAAATAGTGTATTCTTCAATGAATTTAACAATATTGATGATCCAAATATTTTTCTATTTATGCCATTTTCTGATTCTGATTTTCTTTCTACAATTGATGCTAAATTATTTAATGATACAACTATTGGGTACAGTATTTCAAAAAATCAGGATTTCAGTATTCCTCAATATCTTAATGTAAATACAGAGTATTCGTATCTTTTTGTAAATGATTGTATTTGTGATTCCACAACATTGATTATTAATAGAAACAATTTGTATTTTTGTTTCTTCATGCCCAAAACAATGAATTCCACTTATATAGAGTTTCTATCTAATTTCTACTCATCAATAAAACTTAAAAAATTGCTTAATAGATTTTATAGTATTGAAATTTTCAATAATAAGGAATATAATGAATATTGTATTGATGTTTTTGAAATTTCCGGAAAATTTGTAAGCCGTATAAATTTGGGCTACTTGGAATACGGCAAAAACATTTTAAATATTAATAGATTAACAAATGTTATTGTGGGACTTAATAACAGAATTTATATTTATAAAATTTTAAGGAGCAAAGAATGTATAAGACAAGGAATTATCATAAAAAGTCCTTAATTTTATCATTATTTCTTTTCATTTTGATTGGCAGTATTTCCTCAGAAAGTATTGATATATATATTAATGATCTAAAACCAGTTTTAGATAATTCATCAATTGCTAATCTTCCATTTTATTTTATTGAAATTTCAGGAAAGGATATTGATTATATTGATATTCATAACTATTATTTTTATAATCCTATAGAAACATATAGTAATATACTCTACTTTTCAGGAAATAAACCACTTTCTTTTGCTTTTAAAGAACAGGAAAAACAAATATTTAAGCAAAATTTATTACCTGAATTATACTATCCCAAAACAGGTAATTTTATTAAGATATTCCCATACGCAATTGAAAATGGAAGAGCTAAGCATTATTCAAAAATTCATATTGATTTTACTATTCATTACAAAATACCTTTTAAGAGTGAACCAAATTACGATTATTTGATTATTTGTTCTGCGGATTATGATACCGCATTAACAAGATTTGCAAAATGGAAAATGAGAATGGGATACAGAACAGAAATATATACAGTTGAGTATATTGATTCTATTTCAGCAGGTATTGATAAACAGGAAAAAATTCGTAATTTTATTAAAAATGAATTTAATCTTAATCATTTTGAATTTCTCCTCTTAGCTGGTAACAGAAAAATGATCCCTGTAAGAAAAATGTATGCAACAGAATGCGGAGCGGGCTACTATGTTGATGAGGATTCTATTCCTGCCGATATCTACTATTCTCATCTTGATGGTAATTTCAATGCGGATAATGATAATACCTATGGTGAAATAACTGATAGTGCAGACCTTTATCCTGAAGTTTATGTAGGAAGAATGCTGTTTCATGATACACTGCAAGGGATTACACCATTAATCAATAAAACAATATTCTATGAAAAAACATTGGATACTTCTCATCTATCAAGAGGAATGTTTATTGGAATGGTTTTATGGAATCCTCCTTTTACGCCGGGTGCAGGATCAAAAAATCCCATAATAAATGATATAATACCAGTGGATTATCATATTAAAACATTCTATGAATCAGAGGGACATTCAGGAAAAGCAGATATTATTGATTCAATGGATATGGGATATGGACTTATTAATCATGTAGGGCATGGTTCCTTTAAGGGCTTTTGGGTTGATTCAATGACGGCAATATCAACATGGGATGCCTATGGTTTGGATAATCAAATGAAAACAGGCTTATTCTATTCTACAGGCTGCTGGGTTGGTGCTTTTGATACAACTGTTGTTCTTGGTAATCTATCGGAATGTTTACAATCGGCCTATAATGGTGGATATGTTTCTATTATCACAAATTCACGATATGGATGGGGAGCTCCAGGATACCCGGGTTGGGGTGTATCAGATATATTTGATTATCAATTTTTCAAAATGCTGTTTAATTCAGAAAATAAGCAGGCAGGAAGATTACTTGCAGAACTTAAAAATGCGTATGCTCCTTATAGCAATTTTGAAAATCTTTACAGATGGCATCTTTATCAGTTAAATCTATTTGGAGACCCCTCTTTAAGTATACATACACGGTCCCCTGATTCACTTATTGTGTCAAGAGAAATATATGGAGATCTGGTTACATTCCATGTAACGGATAATATGCATAATCCATTGGAGAATGTAAGGATTGTTCTAAGCAATGATTCTATTCTTGATATAAAATCAACAAACAAAAGTGGATATGCTTCATTGATTGGTGACTATATTGATTACAATTATCTCACTATATCAAAAGTAAATTATTGCACATACATTGATTCCTTTTATATTGATACAATATCAACAGGAAAAAAAGTATATCTCAATATTCCACATATATATACAAATATTAAGACACCTATCTATATTTTCAATAGACATTTTATCATTATTAATGCTCATATTGCTGGTTCATTTATTGATACATCATTTAATATTTCTCCGCATGACAGCATAAAACTCAATTATACAGGTTTGATTCCGGGCATTGACACTGTATATCTAACATTTAATAGTGAATCAACTATATATTATTTTAATATTGATAGCATTCCAATATATGTAAGTGATATTGATTTTTCAAGAACTAATTGGAATGTAACATTTATCAATCCTATTTTGGATTCAACAGAACAGTGTTCATTCTATATTGCCTTAGATTCTTATTATGATACATCATTTATAACAAATATTGACAGTATACTTAATATAGAACTTTGCCCTTCTCCTGATAATGGAATACCATATGTATCATTAAGTTACAGTATATTTAATAATAGCATATTAATAGGTAATGATACATTATTAATTGCCAATTCCAGTTTCAATTTTGAGGATAATTTTTCAGAGGGTTTTATTAATTGGGCATACAGGGATGCCGATTGGATCATTACTGCAGATTCATCACTACATTGTGGAAATGATTCTAGCTATTTAAATAATATGGATGCTACAATAATTAGTGATTCTTTTATTCTCCTGCCAACCTCCATTTGTTCTATGGATATTGATATTCAATTCCCCACATTGGAATTTGATTCAGCAGGAGGACCTATTTTTGATGTTGATGGTTTATTTATAAAAATGATAATTGGTTCAGATACATCAATAATTGATTTTATAAGTTCAGGTGGTGCACTTGATAATAAATCAATTAATTTTACTGGCTGGAGAGAATATGCTTTTGAAAACAATACTCCTGTTTTTGCTCGTCTTATGCTTCATTTTATTTCTGATGATGTTGTAATGGATAGGGGTGTATTTATCAGTGAGATTAAGATCATCCCCCCTTATTCATTTACTGCCCCTGATTCAGGCATAAACAATCCATTTGATTTTTCAATTCTAAGGGATGGTTCTTTTATTACCAGAAATTCAGTTAAATATATTATTAACAGAGTTGACGGAGAATTAAAAATCAATATATATAGTATTGATGGCAGAATTGTTTTGTCAGATAAAATTGACAGAATAGGAGAATTTGAAATTGAATTAAATGATTTTGCTTCAGGAATGTACATTATTAGATTTGAAGGAAATGGAAGAATATATAAAGATAAAGTTCTTCTATTAAAATAATATGAAAGAAAGAATTAAAAATTATTTTTTATCAGGACTTGTATTTCTTGTACCGCTTGCAGTAACGGTATTTCTTGTAATTTTTATTATAAATAAAATTGGCGGACTATGGAAACAGATTTTCGCAACAGTTCCATATTTAAATTCGTTGCCAATTATTGTAATTAATATTATTGGTCTTTTGGTATCATTTTTTTTGATTGTATTTATTGGTTTTTTGGGCTCACATATTGTTGGTAGATACATATTTTCAATACCGGGAAGAATTCTAAAGAAAACACCTATTATTAAGAATATATTTAACTCAGCAAAAGAACTTACAGAAACCCTGTTTATAAATAAATCAAGTTTTTCAAAGGTTGTAATTGTAGAATTCCTTCATCCCGGGCAATATACTGTTGCATTTTTAACATCAGAACATAAATGGAAAATAAATGGAGAAGAAGCAATAACTGTTTTTATTCCTACAAGCCCAAATCCAACTGGTGGTTTTTTTGCAATTATTCCTGCTAATGAAGCACATGAAACCGATTTGTCTGTTGAAGAAGGTTTGAAATTGATTGTATCAAGTGGTATGGTATTTAACAGGAAAGGCAAAATAAATGTTATTAATAGTAGAAAAACTACTTAATATATTTAAAAAAAAATCTCCCGAAAATGAAGAGACCCTCCGTGAATTGATATCTGATTCTAAGGAGAAGAAAATAATCACGGATGATGAAGAAGAATTAATTGATTCAATATTTGACCTTGAAGATACATTAATAAATGAAATCATGATTCCAAGAGTTGATATTGTTACATGTACCTATGATACATCAATAGAAGATATTATTGATATAATCACTAAAACATCAAAATCCCGACTACCTGTTTATCATAAAAAATTGGATAATATTATTGGTATAGTCAATGGAAATGATATATTAAAATTTATAGCGAAAAACCCAAAAATGAGAGCAGTGGAACTAATGCGTCCACCTTACTTTATTCCTGAAACCAAATCTGTCCTTTCAACTCTTAGAGAATTGCAGAAAAAGAAAGTATCAATAGCAATAGTTGTTGATGAGTATGGCGGAGTATCAGGGATGGTTACAATGGAAGATATTGTTGAAGAAATTGTGGGAGAATTACATGATGAACTTGATAAAGATGAAACAATGCTTTCAAAACTATCTGAAAATTCTTATCTTGTTAATGCAAAACTTGATTTAGATGAGCTTAATGAATTAATTGGTACTGCTTTCACTTATGAGAATATTAATTCCATTGGTGGACTGATTCTTACCGAACTGGAACGAATTCCACATATTAATGAAAAATTAGAAATCAATGGTATTGAGTTTATTATTACGGAAATGATCAAAACAAGAATACATAAAGTTATTATAAGAGATCTTAGGAAAGAGAATGAGTGATTTTACACATCTTCATGTGCATACAGAATATAGTTTACTGGATGGAGTGAATAATATAAGAAAACTTATTCAATATGCTGCCAATTTAAATATGAAATCTCTTGCAATAACAGATCATGGTAATCTATATGGGATTATAGGGTTTTATGAACAGGCAATTCAAAATGGAATAAAACCCATTATAGGAGAAGAATTCTATCTATTTCCACATTCTCTTACAGGAAAAGATAGTAAGGATATAGAAAGGCAAAAAGTTAAAAACTATCATCTTGTTTTACTTGCTAAAAATGAAATGGGTTTATCAAATCTTTATAAATTGTCATCATATGGATTTACTGATGGTTTCAGATACAGGCCAAGAATTGATAAGAAAATTCTCAGAAAATACTCTGATGGAATTATTGCTTTAAGCGGTTGTAGAGGTGGGGAAATTCAGAAATTGATTCTTGACAATGATTATAATGCAGCTAAGGCAAGTGCTAAGGATTATGTTGATATTTTTGGAAAAGAGAATTTTTTCCTTGAGTTAATGCGTATTGGTCTTTCAGATGATAATAAAATAATTGAAGGACAATTAAAAATAGCTGAAGAATTGGGCATTCAGTATGTTGCAACAAATGATGTTCATTACTTAAAAAAAGAAGACAACATTGCTCATGATGTACTTCTTTGTATTCAAACAGGAAAAACAGTAAGTGATGAAAATAGATTAAAATTCAGCACACAGGAGTTTTATTTAAAAACAGCCGAGGAAATGTCAGAACTCTTTTCCGACTTACCTAAGGCAATTGAAAATTCTACAAAGATTGCTGATATGTGTAATATTAAAATTGACGTTTCAGGTAAAAACATCAAGATGCCAAGAGTAGAAATTGATTCAAGATTTGATAATGAAAATGATTTTCTTGAATATATTGCATTAAATGGATTAAAGGAAAAATTCGGAGAGAACCCTGCAAAAGATGTTTTAAAACGATTTAAATTTGAATTATCTGTTATTAATAAAATGAATTATGCAGGATATTTTATAATTATTTATGAGCTAATTGAAATGGCAAGGAAAAACAATATTTCCATTGGTCCGGGAAGGGGCTCAGCCCCCGGTTCTCTTATTCTCTATCTTCTTGGAACAACTCAGATTAATCCACTTGAATATGGTTTATTTTTTGAAAGATTTCTTAATCCTGATAGAGTATCAATGCCTGATGTTGATATTGATGTATCTGATGTTGATAGAGAAAAACTGCTTAATCTTCTTATTGAAAAATATAATCCTCAAAATGTATCCCTTATTGCGACATTCGGCACATTAAAAACCCGACAGGTCTTTACTGATGTAGCCAGAGCTTTTGAGGTAGAACCATTTGAAGTCAAAAAAATCACAAAAAAAATGCCTGATAGATCTACACTTAAAGAGGTTTTCAGTGAATCAGATGAATTAAGAAAAATATTAAAACCAGGCTCCATTTATGAGAAAATATACAAAATTGCTCTTCAACTTGAGAATAATGTAAGACATGTATCAAAACATGCGGCAGGAGTGCTTATTACTCCAGGACCTCTCACCAACTTTGTTCCCATATGGAAACCCTCAGGAGATAAGATCAGCATCACTCAATTTGAAAAAAATGCATTGGAAAAAATTGGATTGGTGAAAATAGATCTATTGGGACTTAGAACACTTAGCGTTATAGATAATACCATAGAAATGCTAAGAGAAAAAAAAATTGATATAGACATTCATAATCTTACTCATGATGATGAAAAAACATTTGAATTAATTAGAGAATCAAATACAGCGGGAGTTTTTCAACTTGAAAGTTCTGGAATGAGAAGTTTTATTAGAAGATATATACCAAATAACTTTGATGATATTATAAAGATCATCTCATTTTATAGACCAGGACCAATGGCAGGCGATCAGATGAACACTCTTGTTAAATTACATAATGACAGTAATGAAAAAATTACTTATGATCATAAAATGCTTGAACCAATATTGAAAGAAACCTATGGAATTATGATATATCAGGAACAGGTAATGAGAATAGCCAATGAATTAGGCGGTTTTTCAATTGCACAGGCAGACATTCTTAGAAAAGCAATGAGTAAGAAAAAACATGATTTGATGAATAAGTATGAAAAGGATTTCATTGAAGGATCTCATAAAAAAGGTATTGAGAGGAAAACTGCTCTCATTATATTTGAGAAAATGGCAAAATTTGCTGAGTATGGATTTAATAAATCACATGGAACTGCTTATGCTTTTCTCTCATATCAGACAGCATACTTGAAGGCACATTATCCACTTGAATTTATGGCTTCAACTATCAATTCACATCTTGGTACAATTAAAAGGGTTGTAAACTACATTGAAGAAACTAAGGCAATGAATATTCCTATTAAACAGCCTGATATTAATAAATCGGATTTCAAAATAATAACTGATGGTGATTCACTTCGCCTTGGACTTGGAATAATCAAGAATGTAGGGAAAAATGCTGTACTCAACATTATTAAAAATCGAAAGGACTCCCCTTATGAGAATTTTTATGATTTTCTTATTCGTATAGATATGGGAATTGTAAACAAAAAAGCAATTGAATCAATGATAAAAGCAGGTGCTTTTGATTCTTTAAAAATTGAAAGATACATTTTATTGGAAAATTTACCTGAAATAATGAGTAGAGCTGAATCCGAGAAAAAGAATAACAAAAATGGAATAATATCTCTATTTGGTGAAGAATCATCCGATGATTGGGAAAAAGCATTAAAGATAGATAATAAATGGGATAAAGAACAATTGCTAAATTATGAGTTTGAAGTATTGGACTTTTTCATAAGTGGACACCCTATTGAGAAATACAAAGAAATCTACTACTCAATTGTTTCTCATTCTCTTGATGAATTCAATGATCTGGGAACAGATGAAAAAGTAAAAATGATAGGAATAGTTAATGATATTCATAAAAAGAAAGCAAGACGCGGTGGTAACTATGCATTATTTCGGCTATTTACATTAGAGGGTTATTTAAATTGTACGATTTTCAATGATACTTTGGATAAATACAGTAAATACCTTGTAAAGGATAATTCTCTCATAATCATTGGTAAAATTGGCAAAGATGATGATAAATCATTGCCAAAAATTCTTGTTGATAAGATTATTCCTTTAAATGAAATTAGAAACTTTATTAGTGGAGTAAATATTAAGATTGATACTAGCACTATTAATGAAGAAATGATTAATGATTTAATTGATTTTACTAATAGTAATATTGGTAAACATTCTCTTCAATTTTCAATAACGGATAAAGGAAACAGCCTAAATGCCTTATCAAAGAAATTTCATATAACAATCAACAGACAAAATTTTAAAAAATTGGAAAATATATTCGGACAAGGCAATATTGATTATATATTCAAACAATTTTAAATAAGGACATATAATGAAAAATTCAATTGTAATAGGAATGCAATGGGGAGATGAAGGAAAGGGAAAATGCGTTGATGTTCTTTCATCAAAAGTAGATGCAGTTATCAGATATCAAGGCGGAGCTAATGCCGGACATACAGTGATCATTGGTAAAAAAAAAGTAATTCTTCATTTACTACCTACTGGAATATTACAGAATAAAATATCTATTATAGGAAATGATGTTGTTGTTGATATTGAGGACCTTGTTAATGAGATCAATCAGATAAAAAAGCATGGTTTTTCAGCAAAAAATTTGATTATCAGCAGTAGATCACATATTCTTTTTCCAACACATAAAATTATTGACAATGCCAAAGAGCAGAAAAGAAAAAACAAATTAGGTACAACAAAAAGCGGCATTGGTCCAGCATATATTGATAAATATGGAAGAAAAGGGATAAGAACAGCTGATATGCTTAATAAAAAGCAATTTGAAGAAAAAATTTCAGCATTTATCAATTTATTTAATAAATATGAGGCAGATTATTATGGTGTAAAGAAAGTAAATAAGGTAAAATTTGTTAAAGATATGATGATTCTAAGAAATAAATTGCATAAATATGTTATGGATATTAGCATTGTAGCTAAGGATTTAATTGATAAAAATAAAACAATTCTTTTTGAGGGTGCACAGGGTGTACTCCTTGATATTGATTTTGGAACATATCCATTTGTTACATCATCGCATACTATTGCACCTTATGCATTCTGCGGTAGTGGGATCCCTGTATTAAGTGATTATCAGGTGATTGGAATCTTAAAGGCATATACAACAAGAGTAGGAAAAGGTCCATTTCCCACAAGATTGACAGATAGAGAAGATCAGGTTCTGCGTAAAAAAGGAAATGAATTTGGTGCAAAAACTGGAAGGGCAAGGAATTGTGGCTGGTTAGATCTGTTTGCAACAAAATACGCTGCATTCCTAAATGGTACTGATAAACTAATAATGACAAAAATAGATATTCTGGCTGATATGGATACTGTGAAGGTTTGTACTGGTTATAGATTGAATGGAAAACTACTTAGATCATTTCCTGCCGATACAGATATGCTTGATAAAATTAAACCAGTTTATAAAACAATGAATGGCTGGTCAAAAAAAGACATTGATAATCTTAAAAAGGGCATATTTGCAAAATCAATAAAGGACTACATCAAACTTACAGAAAAGTTTACAGGTGCAAAAATAATGATGTTATCAACTGGTCCATCTAGAAAGGACATTGTTTTTATAGAGAAAATATAATATGCATTCCATTTTAATCGGCTCTGGAAAAACCATCTATTCATTAACAATATTCTTATTAACAGTATTTGCATCAAGATATTTCAGCATTAATGATTATGGATTATTCAGAGAGTTTTATTTATATTTTATTATTGGTATATCGGTAAGTGGGATTCCTGCTGTTAATGCGGTTTATTTTTTTACAAAAAGAAATTTTAAAAATTTACTTGTTTTATTTTTTATGTCTCTATTAACATCACTCATTGTATTATTAATAATATTCCTGTTTGCAAAAAAATATTTTATTTTCATGGTTATTTTAAGTGTGCCAGGTTCAATTTTTTATCTGCTATTTGATGCTTTTTTGATATCAGAAAGGCATTATAAAAAAGCATTTATTATAACACTAATTGAATCATTATCTTACATACTCCCAGTACCATTAATTGTTTTATTAAAGTGGAATTTTACAAATTATATAAATCTATTTACAATTATTGCTCTTTTTAAAATAGTTGTATATCCCATCTTAATATTTACATCCTGTTCAAATAGAACAGAATATTCATTTAGAGAGATGTTTGTTTATACTGTTCCTGTATATATAAATAATCTTGTTGGAATAGTATCCGGTAAGATTGATAAATATATTGTTTCCTATTTATTTGGTCCTATTACATTTGCATTTTATTCATCAGGTGCATTTGAAATGCCTCTTATAGGTAGATTCATAACAGGTGTTTTTCATTCAAAAGCAACATCTATTAGAAATGGTATTGAGAGTCAATCATATAATAAGATTAAAAACGATTTATCCAAATTACTTCTTATCATATTCCCCATTGTAGGTCTCATTACAATCATATTCGCCATTAATGCACGCTTTGTTATTGGCTTTCTATACTCAGATATATATAAGGATGCCTATCTATTTTTTACTGTTTATCTTTTCATAATGCCTTTTAGATTAATCCCTATTGGCTTTTTATTGAATCTGGCGGGGAAAACCAAGGAATTAATGTATCTTGGTATTGGAGATGCAATACTTACTTTAATCACTTCAATTGTTCTCATTCATCTTTGGGGACCAATAGGAGGTGCATTTGCATTTGTTTCTATTACACTTATACAAATTGTATTTATTGCTATTTTAATTAGAAAATTTTTTCCCTGGAAAGTATATTTTTTTCAAAATGCTTTGATACTTATTTTTCTTAATATAGCAATCATGATGAATAATATATTTAATTTCAATCCAATAAGTAATCTGCTTTTACTTGTTTTTGCTTTTATTGAATTACTCATTTTTGGATGGAGTAAAAAATGGAAGTGATTTTTCTTGGAACGGGCACATCAATGGGAGTGCCAATTATTGGTTGTAAATGCCCTGTTTGTAAATCAGATAATATTAAAGATAAAAGATCAAGACCCGGAATTCTATTAATAAAGGATGGATTTTATCTTCTTATAGATGCCTCTGGTGAATTAAGAATGCAGCTTATTAGAGAAGACATTGATTCAATTGATTCTGTTATTATAACACATCCTCACGCAGATCATGTTTTTGGACTTGATGATACAAGAATATTTTCTCTGAAGAGAAAAATGCCTATGGATATTTATTGCTCAAAGGAAACCGAAAAAGAAATTCGTTCAATATATTCCTATGTTTTTAAAGATACACAGGAAGGCGGAGGAAAACCATCATTCACATTTCATGATATTGTGAAGACACAAAAGATTGGTCCATTCACAATATTTCCTTTTAAAGTATATCATGGGAATCTTATAATTGATGCATTTATTGCAGATAATCTTCTTATAATCCTTGATGCTTCATATATTGATTTTTCCATTTATAATTCATTTAAAAATAGATTTGATTATGCAATAATTAATGGTTTAAGGCATACCCCACATTCCACACACTTTTCTGTATCAGAATCATCATATC
>JAUVJU010000188.1 GCA_030592285.1 Caldifarciminota bacterium | reverse complement strand
TCAATATTCCATTGGAATAATGCAAATGACATACTCATATTACCGCTATTTGATATATTTCTCTGATAGAGGAATTCACTAATAAGACCCTGAGATAGCACCATTGCATTATTCAATCTGATTTTCATAAATCTGAATGGATTTGAATTAAGTGAATTATTGATATTATATTTTATTTCGGGCTCTATGCTATCAATATATGAATATCTTCTATTAACATCTGCCTTGATCTTTGAACTGATATTTAAGTATTTATTAAAATTCAATATAATGCTATTTATTCCAGAATACAGATTCATATTATTCTTTCTCATATAATCAATTGATAAACTGTAATTAATTATTTTAAGGTATTTATAGTATCCATTTCCTCGTATTTCATATATATTGCTTATACTATCCTGAAATTGTCTATTCTCTCCCAATATATCAAATGATAATCCAATATTATCATTAATTTTTGATGTATTACCAATACCTATATTATGTTTCTTATATTCATTTATAATAGTATCATTTATTGATGAATTTATTCCTGTATTTCCCTTAATATAATAATTGAACTTTCCCATTGTATTGGAGTACATTGCATTATATCCGCTATATTTTGTATTTGTTCCTATGTTTACATAATTATAATTCTCATTATAGCCACCCTCTAATGAACCCCATACTTCCTTTGATAATTTGCCTTTTCCTCCCATTGTTCTTGAATTTGTATTATCGCTTAATTGTTTTGAATAATTCCCTGATAATAGTATCCACTCCATTGGTGTTATACTTCCATTTACTCCAATTACTGTATATTCCTTATTACTAAATTCACCAATACGCTTAAAATCATTAAATGATTTATATGCATTTGCTGATAATGATAATATCTTATATGATATATTACCATTTCCAGATATACCTGTTCCTGATAATTCATATCCGCTATCCGCTTTTTCTACTGAGCTCATTACCTGCATACCAAGATTCATTATATTCAGTAAATTCATACCTGCATTTGCTCCAAATGAGAAGTAATTATTTAGTGAATCGCCTATACTGTCTCCTCTGAAATAAACTCCTCCACCATTAAGTCCAAATGAAAATATACCAAATTGACTTTTTGAACCAACTGTATAATCAACTCTGCTAAGTGATGTCCAGCTTTGTGAATAATACTCAATTTCAAGTCCTTTATCATCTGTTAATATGAAATTTAATGTGATTCTTCCTGTTCTATAATCAATATTATAATCCTTTCCATTCATTAATTGTGTTTTACTGCCATCCTTAATTATATATATCATTTCTGTCATTGATATTATTGGTATATTTAACAATTGATAGGGTCCCTGTGTATTATCTCCTTCAATATACTGAAAATGATATACTCCTTCAGGAGTGCCAAATCCTCCTTCTATTAAATGTTTATCATTAAATACCCTGCCCTTCACTGCAATTACTTTATTTTCTTTATAAAAACTATTTGATGATATATTATTCATATTACCAAACTCAAAATCCCAATGATTACTAAATAGTTTTATATTGATATAGTCATTTTCCTCTATTCTGCTGCTTTTCTTAAAATATCCTTCTATTGCTGTTCCTGCTTCAAATTTTCCTCTAATATTCAAATCAAGTGAATATCTTCTATCCTGATATGGATAATAATTAGATAATTCACCTAATAATAGTTCTCTGCTTATATATGTAAATGATTGAACTCCTGTAATATCAAGATACTCAACTCCCTTCATCTTTAATGATAAACCATTATCATCATCCTGTGCAAATACACATATAAAAATAAATAATATTACAGCAATTATTAAATACCTATTAATAATGTCTGTCCTGTTAGGGAATTATAAAGAACTGCTTTATTATTATCAAAGTCCACTCTATCAAAATCAATATTATTTGTTAGTAGGGGCACGGCACGGTGTGCCTTTTCTTGTATATAAAGTATGGAAGCACTATTTGCTGTGCTTCTACTTATATAAATAATCCCATTTTCAATAATATCAAAATCAATGATTTCATGTGTGTAATATTCACTTATCAATTCTCCTGTATATTTGAATATATACACTGTATCATTCTCCTGTATTCCAAAAATACCATTTTTATATTTGACCTTTTCATAAAAAGGTATTGTTCTATCCATATAGAATGTTTTATTTATAAAGCCCGTATTATATAATATCTCTCCTGATGATGGATTAATAATCAAATAATCCGTTTCATTAATTGGATAAAAATGATTATAATGAGCAGGGATTTCATTAACAGCAATCTGTTGTCCGAATTTATCAAGTACATGAATATTCCAATCATTTATTGATAGGTAAAAAATATTATTCTCAGTAAATCTTATCTGCGAATATGCTTCTATGGTTATTGTATTTAATCCATAAGTTGAGTATTGTACAATCTGTTCTGATACAGGATCACAAAGATTAATCATATTATTACAAAGGACTATGTCATCATATCCACTTAATAGTAACAAGGTATCAACTGATCTAATATGAAATTGTGTTCTATAATTTGCTTTATATGAACACGAAAGTGTGAATATTAAAAGAATAATAAATATGGAAAAGAATTGAATTATCTGCAATTTCTTTTCTTTCTTTCTCTTCTCCACTAGCGTACAAGCGTACTCAGTCACCAGCGTACCTGTTTTTCTTCTCAGAAAAACAGTCCGATGCTTTATTTCCATAATTTTTTCATTTCATTAACATCAATATTCAATTTATTGTTTATATTGATTTCCGGCTTTTCTTTTACTGTTCCCAATTTTATTGCATATTTACCGGCTACTTTTTTAAAAACATCTTCATTATCATTATCAATTTCAATAATAAATCGTGTTTGTGTTTCACTGAAAAGGAATTGCCATAATTTGAGTTTTGAATCAAATTTAATATCAGCTCCCCTCT
>JAUVJU010000099.1 GCA_030592285.1 Caldifarciminota bacterium | reverse complement strand
GTTTCATAATACAGAACCTCCTTTTAATTATTCCATATTATATCATTTAATCTATTTTAAGAGTTCACTTTTATAATTTAAATCATTGAATAAAGAGTTCACTTTTAAAGTTTAAATAACAAAAGCAACCTATACAATTGACATAATACCAAAATTGTAATAATATATAATAAATAGGAGAAAAAATGATAATATTATTTATTTCAGAAAATAAAGTTCTCAAACAAGTTAGTGATGTTCTTAGAAAATATATTGCATCGGGTAAATTCAAAATAATTGATAATGAAAATGAGATTAAAAGAGTTGCGAATATAAAATTGATAATTACAACAAGAGAAAATTATTTATTTAAGGAAAAGGATATATATGCTCCAATACTATATTTGGTAAAAGGTGTTAGAAAACCAAATATAAGAGAATGTGATGATTATATATTGATTGATGAAGAAAACATACTTATTCTACCAATAATAATGAGTAGAATTACAAATGTAAAAATAGATAAATACCCATCGGGGCTTTTTACAAATCAATTAAGAAAACTTGCTAATACTTTACCATTAGGTATTTATATAACCTCTCCAGGTGATAAGATCCTTTATATTAATAATGAATTGACTGCATTGCTTGGCTATGATTCACCTGAAGAATTAATGAGAAGGGGATTGAGCAGCAATTTATTTGAGCCAAATTATGCGAGAACATTATTTAAAAATATCATTAAAAAGGAAGGTAGAATAAAGGGATTAGAAAGTGTTTGGACTTTAAATAATGGGAAGAAACTAAATATAAGAGAAAATGTTGTTGTGATTAATGATAGTAATGGGAAATTACTTTACTTTATTGGATCGGTTGAAGATATTACTATTACTGTGCAAAGTAAAGATATATTAAAAATCACAGAAGAACATATAAAGGCAATCATTGATTCAGCTGAGGATGAAGTGATTGTCCTTAATAGAGATGGATTAATTCTTGATCTAAATAAATTTTTGGCAGATAAATTCAAAATGACAAAAAAAGAAATGGTTGGGAAGAATATTTGGGATCTAATGCCTAAAGATATATTGGATGAGAGAAAAAAAATGATTGAAAGTGTTTTCATTACAGGTAATCCTTTAATTGTTGAAAACAAAAAATGTATTCCTCATTCATACAAACATAAATTTTATCCGATATTTAGTACTGACAATAAGATTGTATCAATAGTAATGTTTAGCAGAAATAGTGATAGTGCCAACAATAAAGAATAGTACTGAAAACATTAATACTATTTTGAATATAATGAATAGTATCAGTAAACTGAGTATTACAAGTAATACTGAGAAGCAATTGGTTAAATCAGTTTATAATGAATTGAAAAAGATCTCAAAATATAGCAGTAATAAGAATTGTATTATTTAATAAAGAAAAATATATTAAAATTATAGAATCAGGAAAACTATCCGATAAAAATTTATTAAAGAAATTGAAAAATAGGGAATAAATCCTCAGTGTATCAAACATATTGAAAACATATAGATAATCCAATATTAGTTAGTTATTTGGAAATCTGCAAAAATTGTTCTATATTTAAATTCAATACAAAGGATACAATAAAAATAATACCAATAATTTACAAGAAAAATATTTACGGATGTTTATCTATTAGTTTTAATAATAAGAAATCAATTACTGATAATGAGTATGCTTTCTTAGAGAATATTGCAAATTGTCTGGCATTGACAATAAATAGAATTCACTTAGAAAATGAATATAGAAGATCAACAGCAAATTATAAAACAATCTTTGAAACAACAAGTACTCCTACTATATTGGATGATGGGAAAATGATAGGAGAAGTTTTAATAAAAATGATTAAAGAGCTTGGCTATGAAGCTGAATTATCAGATAGTTCTTAGCAGATGATATATATGTACAAACAATCAACAAAGATAACTACAAATTTGATATTGTAGTGATTGCTCTCCATTATTGGGAGATATCAGAGGAGATGAAGTAATGGAAAAATTGCTTAAAATAAATCCTGAAGTAAAAGCAATTGTATCAAGCGGGTATTCAAATGACCCCGTTATGTCTAATTACGAGGACTATGGCTTTAAAGCAGTTGTTCCAAAACCATATAGGATAAATGACATATCAAGGGCATTAAAACAACTTATAAATAGCTAAAAAAGCATATATAATTACCATATAACAATCTCAACCATTAATCCATGCATCCCTGAATTAACATCCCTATTGACAACGCTCCCAAAACCCTTTACAATATAGCTACAAGAATAATATTAAGGGGTCGGAGGTTGTAAATTTGTAATTTTAACTTTGGAGGTTAAAATGAGACCGAAACGAGTTATTTATGAGGGATCAATGCATCATATCATGAATCATGGATTGGGTAGATTAAAACCTTTTGATGATAGTAATATGATTAAATTCTTTCTAAGGTTAATTAAGGATAATCTAATAATCTATGATATTGATTTATATGCTATATGTGTTATGCCGAATCACTTTCATATTGTTGTAAGAAACAATACTAACAGATTGCCTGAATTCATGAGAACAGTATGTAGTAATTTTGCTTTGGTGCTTAATAAAATAAAACATAGAAGAGGAACAGTTTTCCAAGATAGGTATCTATCAACATTGATTCAGGATGAGAGTTATATGACAATGGCAATAGTATATGCTTTATTAAATCCAGTAAGGGCTGGTATAGTAAATAATCCATTTGATTATAAGTGGTCCTCAATCAATGAGTTATACAGAAATGATTGTGGAAGCAACTTGATTGATAGTTTATTTGTTGAAAATATATTTAATGATTATAGTAATTTTGTAAGGCAGCTTGCATATTGGTCAAACAAGAATAAATTGCCAATAATTCATCATAATAAAGTATATGTATTAGGTGAACGATCTTTTTTGAATGAGGTAACAAGAAATATTAATAAGAGGGAACAGTGTATTAAAGAAAACAATAAAAAAATGAGAAGATATGATACGGATAAGCAAACACAAATTAGTTTGATAATACAAGATATTATTAATAAAACAAAATGCGATCCTCTACAAATAGAATATTCTTCTCAAAGAAACAAGAGAATTAGAATGCAATTATTAATAATGTTAAGAGAAAGATGTGGACTTAAATATCATGAAATTATTCTAATGAAACCTTTTAGAAATATGAAGTTTAACTCTTTGGGTAATCTATTTAACTATGCTGTAAGTTTGCGAAATAAAGGAGAGTTATGAAAAATTCCAAAATTCCAACCTCCGACCCCTTTATATTGATATTGATTTATTATTATTTGTGATATAATATAGGGAGAGTAATATTTTAAGAGAATGATGGAGGTTTGATGAAGGTATTGTTACAGAATATAAAGACGGGGAAGAGAAGTATAGGAGAGGTTCCGTATCCGCAAGTAAAGAGCGGCAGGATTTTGGTAGAGAATCAGTTCTCTGCAATAAGTATTGGTACAGAGAAAATGATAACAGAACTTGCCTCAATGAATTATCTTCAGAAAGCTCGCTCAAGACCTGATGATGTAAAGAAAATTCTAAGGAAGATTCGTCAGGAGGGATTATTTCCCACAGTGAAAACAGTTATGAATAAATTGGATGAACCATTTGTTCTGGGATACTCTGCAAGCGGAATAGTTGCAGGAGTTAGTCCTGAAATTGGTGAATTCACTATTGGAGATAGAGTGGCAGTTTCGGGCGGTGGTTTTGTATATCACTCGGAAGCATGCTTAGTTCCGGTTAACCTTACAGTTAAAATTCCTGAGAATGTGGATATGCAAGATGCATCACTTGCAACTATTGCTGCTATTGGTATTCAGGGTATGAGGATTGCTGATATACATCCAGGTGAATTTGTATGTGTTATAGGTCTTGGTCTTTTGGGATTATTAACCTCACAGATACTTATTGCATCAGGATGTAGGGTTGTTGGGATTGAACCGGATGCATTAAGGCGACAAATAGCAAATAATATTGGTGTTGAAAAAACATTTATACCTGATGATGATTCTGATAATATTTTTAATTATGCAAATGGTAGGGGATTTGATAAGGTGATTATTACTGCTTCAACAAAAAGCAATAAACCCGTAATAATGGCGGGTGAAATAGCACGGGATAGAGCAATAATTTCGTCTGTTGGTCTTACAGGCATGGAAATCCCCAGAACATTGTATTATATGAAAGAATTGGATTTCAGAATATCCCGTTCCTATGGAGCAGGAAGATATGATAAGGTATATGAAGAACAGGGTATTGATTATCCTATTGGTTATGTGAGATGGACAGAAAAACGAAATATGGAATTTTATCTTGATCTACTTAATAGTAAAAAGATAGATGTAAAACCGCTTATTAGCAAAGTATATGAATTTGATAATGCCCTTCAGGCATATAATGATATATTATCCAAAAAGGGCAATGAATTAATTGGAGTACTCTTTAAATACAATAAAAATATTAATAAGGAAGAAACGATTATTATTAATGGGACTTATCAGAAGAATGATAAAATATCAATTGGAATTATTGGAGCGGGTAATTTTGTAAAATCCATTATAATTCCATTTATTAAAGGAACTAACAAATATAATTTTATCGGTATATGTGACAGGGTTGGTACAGCATCTGCTTATCTTGCTAAGAGATACAAATTTTCCTATGCTACAACAGATTATAAGAAGATCATTAATGATGAATCAATAAATCTTGTTATTGTGGCTACCTCACATTCATCTCATGCTAAACTGATTGAGGAATCAATGAAGGCGGGTAAGGATGTATATTGTGAAAAGCCGCCTGCAGTAAATAGAAAAGAAATGGAACAGCTTATTAAAACAATAAAGCAAACAGGAAGACGATTATATATTGGTTATAATAGAAGATTCTCTCCGCATATGACAAAAATTAAAGGAATTCTTAATAATGTTCAAAAACCATATCATATTGAATACAGAATGAATGCCGGTTTTATTCCAAAGGACCATTGGGCAAATAGCAAAAGTGAAGGTGGACGCATTATTGGTGAGGGATGCCATATATTTGATCTATTTATGTATTTAATTAATTCTCCTATTAAAGATGTAAAATGGAGTCAGCCAACAGGAAATCGTGAAAATATTGCATTTGAGAATGAAGCAACTGTAACCTTTATGTATGAAGATGGATCAGTAGCAACATTGATTTATACTGCACTTGGAACTACAAATTATCCAAAAGAAACTATGACTGTATTTGCAGGTGGAAATGTTATTGAGATGAATAATTACAGAAAAACAAAGTTTTATACAAATGACAAGATCAAGGAATTTAATACAAATTCTGTTGAAAAGGGATTTAAAGAAGCATATAAGGAATTGGGGAAATCAATTATTGAAGGCAGAGCATTCCCGATCCCTTTATGGCATATTGTTGAATTTAAGAAAATGATGAGATAGGCAAATTGTGAATTGTAAGAAACAAAGAAAAGAACAGGAATAATAAGAAGAAAAAGAAAAAAAGAAAATACTGGATTCAATATATTCTTCAAATTATTCAGAATATACATCAGGTGCGGAATGACAAAGCCAGAGGGGATAGCATTGACAGAAAAGAATATTGTAACAAGTAAGAGAAACATTCGTATTATTGATTAGAGGTTATTTTGATAATAATATTGACTTTATTATTATTTATATTATAATATACTAAATTTCAAAGGAGGATTGATGAAAAAGAATGTTGTATTATTGATTGTCTTGGTATTTGCTTTGACATTCATTACAGGATGTTTGGATACTCAGACAAAGGATGATGTTGCTGAGATCAAGGTGAAAATGGAAGAAATGCAGAATGACATGGATACTATGAAGATCCAGATTGACAGATTGAATAGTAAAGTATTCCCAAAAGCTGAAGAAAAGACAGAAGAAGTAAAGAAAGAAACAAGCGGTGAAAAAACAAATGTTAAGAAAACCGCACCCCCAAAGAAATAACTAAGGAGGCATAAATGAAGAAACTTTTAATTCTTGTACCAATTATCCTATTGATCTTTGCCGGCTGTGATATACTTGGTCCAGTTGTTATTGACCATAGTGATACAGTTGATCATTATACTGATGGTGAAGTATACGATTTTGATCAGACAAGTGGCAGTGGATGGGAATTCAGCGATGTTGGTGGAGAAAATATTTCAGTAACAGATAATGCTGAATTTATTGACTTTTTCTATAATGATGTAAATTATACATCAGGAGCATTTTTTGTAGCACCTGATGGCGATGAAGATGTTTATACATATCCTGCAGATAAAACAGTAAAACAGACCAGATTCATTAAGATCAGTATTGCTGCTGGTGATGATGCTGAAGATCTTATTACTGATACCGCTCCAACATCAGGTTATTCTTCTTCAGTTGAAGCAGAAGATGATAATTGGTATTGGATAAAACTTGATAATGATGATATTGAGACCGTGTATGTTCTTATGCATGTAACAAATCTTACAACTGACTTTGATGAAGTAGAATTTGAATATTGGTTGCAGACAGATGGAACTGAGTATTTTGGAGAAGAAGACTAGATCAATTTAGGGGCTTTTTAAAGCCCCTTTTTTTATGAAAAATATTATACCAATTTTCTTAATAATAATAATCTTAACTTACTTCATATCCTGTGATATTTTAACAACAGAAGTTAATGTATTTAGAGCGGACTCAATTGTAATATACAATTATGATTATGATAGTACTAAATGCGGGTTATCACTCACCGATACACTGAGTATTGAAGTTTGCGGAACAGAAAATGCTAATTTAATTATTACTCCATTTATACATAATGCAATAGTACTATTTTCTCCATCTAAGGATACTGCGAAATTCAATGAAAACACAACAGGTATTTTGGATGTTGGTGCTTATGAATATTCAAGTGCGGCTGAAGATGGCTACCATGATATGGAATACCCTGTTAAGGAGCATTACTATTTTTTAAAATTTATTATAAACCCTGACAGTGCAGTTTATGGAAAACTATATCTTATTGATTATTCCTTTGATTCAATTATTGCAAATATTGAAATATCCAGAGAGGGCACCACCTTTGAACGGTAGGGTTCAATTAATTCTTTTTATCTTTATTATCCCTTTATCAATATTCTCAAAGGTCTCATACAATATTTATTTTAACAATAACAATGCTGGACAATCAAATATTGATTATGATTACCCATTAATTAAAGAAGAAGTTCTATGGACAGATGGATTTTCTGATGAATACTCACTTAGTATTCACAATTTTGGTACTGGTTATTCATATAAATGTAATACATATATAAAGAATAATTCAGTGCCATTAACAATTCAATATAGAAATGGTAATTTGGAAAAAAG
>JAUVJU010000027.1 GCA_030592285.1 Caldifarciminota bacterium | reverse complement strand
ATTAATATTGTATGATATTTATACATAGCAAAGTTTATATATTTCTCCTTTTCATTTAAAATCTTTACTACTTATTATAGAATAATCAAATATTTTGGCATTGTCAAGAAAAATATAAATTTATTAATCCAGGAAAAATCGCTTTTTTAATAGAATGAATTTTCTAAGAATCTTTCTAAGCCAAACCTACATTAACTTTCATTTTTCATGATTCTTACTAATATACACTATAGTTAGCATATTTGTTTACTTTGGTGTATAAAATTGAGAAAAACTCATTCATAAACAATGATTCTTCAAAAAATAAATGCAGCAATAATCCCAACAAAGAAAATTGAATCAAATACACCTGCTCCACCAATACTAAGTATGCCAGGTCCCATTTTTCGGAAATCCTTAATATGCATTAAATCCGCTCCAATAAGAATTCCTATTGTTCCTGAAATAAAAGCAAATGGTGCTCTGGTTGCTGGTGATGCCAATATTATTGCAGATAAAACAGTAGCAATAAGTGGAATAATGAACATAACCTTAATACCTGTGTGTTTCACCGGTTTTGAAGAAAAATAGGCACTTAGAGAAGTAATTAATATTGCAGGAATAAGATGCGGAATTGATACTTTATGTAATAATCCAATACACATAAGAAGTGGAAGAATACAGCCCCCAATATTAATTGCTATAATTATATCCCTTACATTTTTCCTTAAAAGAGGAAAATGCACAGCATTATTTGTAAATTCATAAACAGCTTTTTCTTTAAAGATCGGAATATTTATCACACTGAGAAGCAATGTTGCAATAAAATAGAAAAATGCCTGCAAGTGACCTAATCCAAGATTCATCAATCCAATATGAATAATATTGAATTGAATAAGTAAAACAATAATGGGAAAAAATACTATTAAAAGAACAAATACTATTATTGGTAATGGTAGATAGAACATTGTGTTACCTGAAGATCATATAAATAATTATTGGGATTACAAGAATAGGCACAGTTGATGGAATAAGATATTTATATATCTTCATAAAATCCGCCTTAAAATATTCCTTTGTTAATGATAGGCACAAATGAGCCGGAGATATTAAAATGCCTGCAAATCCGGATGAATAGAATAATGTTAGTTTTACCATATCAAGAGAACCATTTGTAATAAGGAATGGAGCTAAAACAGGTAATGCGATCCCAACATATCCCTGATTAATACCTGTAAGAAAACCAACAATAAATGGAACAATAATAAGCAGCAGAATTGTAAATATATGCTCACTTTTAACTGATTCAACAAATAAAACAAGTGCCTGTGAATATTCAAGCATATCCTTGAATATAATAAGACCAACAATTAAAAGCATTGCTTCAATTGTTATGCTTTTATATAAATGTGTTAATTTTTTTCTTATACCTATTTTCAAACTAACAAGATAGACCATTGTTACTATTAGAACAATATATTCAGGGCTGATATTTGAAAATAAGATTAGTATAATAATTAACAGAATAGGCCAAATACCTGAAATAAATTTTATTATTGCAATTCTTTTTTTTATCACTTTTTCACTTTTAACGCCTTTAATGCGTGAGATCATAATAAGTCCTGTACTAACAGCAATAATAATCAGATAAAATTGATATATTACTATTGTTCTTATTTCAATATCTAAAATGGATGCTGTTAAAATAAGTCCCGGATATAAAGGCCAGGCATATTCCCATATATGCCTGAACCAGAAATTTATGTATGTTTTCATTGCCGGATTTATATTCATTTTACTGCCAATCTCATCAACAATGGGAGCTGATAACATGGCTCCTCCCGGCATTGGGAGGAGTCCTATTGTCATTGGAGGTATTATCATTGCAATTTTCAGATTAGGGAAAAGATTAATTACCCCTTCAAGCATTTTTTTTAAATCATACTCTTTCATTAAAGCGGATAGTAAAAAAACAGAGTAAATGATGATCAGTAGCTTTAGAGTAAGATAACTGAAAAATGAATTAAAAAACAGAAACGGCATATCAGAAATATCTTCTAAAAACATAAAGCCTGTTATTAAGGCTGAAAGAAGAAGAACAACTCCAATTGTCATTTTTCTCCTTATAAGGAGAATCATTAAAGCAATGATAAGAATCAGTTTAACAACAATCATTATTTGCTTAGATCAATAAGAGGAGTAAGATTCTGATCAAATGGCAAGATCACTGTTCTTGTACCATTACTTTTCAGCACTTCCTTTAAATTCTGTACATAATACCATTGCAGATACTGTGTTGAAAGAGATGCCTTGATTGTTCTATTTGCATTAGCAATACCCTCTGCCTCAATTAATTTCCTTTCCTTTTCCTTTTTCTCTTTCTGAAGAACATATTCCATTTTCTGGGCATCCTGTTCTGCTGCAATCTTATCATCAATAGCATTCTTTACTTTTTGTGGAAGAACAATATTTCTCAGGAGCACCTTGTCAACAAATACATTTTTATCTTTAAGAGCTTCTTTAAGTCCTTGATAAATACCATTAGATAATTCTGCTCTTTTTGTTGAATAGATCTCTGTTACATTATAATTAACAGCTGCATCTCTGATTGCTGTTCTTATTGCAGGTCTTACAATTTTGTCAATATAATCAGGTCCAATTGTTTCATATACAATTCCTGCTTCTGTATCAATTAATTTAAACCATACTGTTAAATCCAAATTGATTGATAAACCATCCTTTGTTAAGGCAGTTATTGCATCATCCCCTTTTCTCAGTCCCTCTTCCCTCATTGATGACATTGTGTATTCCTGAGTTCTTACAGACATCTTACTCACATCTACTATTGGAATAACAAGATGTATTCCACTTGATAAAATTTTACCCTGCACCTTGCCAAGAAGTACCTGCACTCCTACATATCCTGGTGGGATAATTCTAACAGATCCAACAAGAATAGCTAAAATAACTATAATTATTGCAGAGATCACAATTGCTTTTTTATGTTCCTTTAATTGTGGTCCAAATTTTAAATAAAGAACAATACCGGCAATTATTACTACCATTAAAATTGGCATCATAATTCCTCCTCATTTAGTGTTTTTGTTACCTTTCCAATTGATTCATATATGAAACCCTTACGGGCTAGATATATCAAAATTTGCTTTTTTGATCTTGTTTTAATCAATTTTTCATATATATGCATAATTATTTTAAATTCATCAATATCATTAATGATTTTTTCTGAAATATCTTTGAATTCAGATAAAAATCCTTTATTGAAAATCTTTTTTCTAATTTCCTGTTTTGAATATTTATTGCACTTTATAAGATAGGATATATAATTTCTTAGGAATTGTTCCTCATTAATAAATTTTTTCTTTTTGAAATATTCAATTAATTCATTCTGAATATTTTGAGGAACATCTCTTAGTCCTAATTTATTTCTTAATTCACTTTCTGTATAATCTCTTTTTTCAAGTATATTAAATAAATATTCTTTAGATTTATCAAAGAACAATCTGTTTTTTAATTCACTAAATTTATCTTCTGAAATTTCTGTATCAGTATTTATATCATGTTCAGATAGAAAACTACCTGAACATGAAAATGCATAAATCCCATTCACAAAAATATTGAAATATTTATTTCTTCTTTTTGCTTTCTTTATCTCCGTTATCTTGTTTAACATCTATTCCAAGTGCCTTTTTTATTTTTATTTCGATTTCCGCACTAATATCAGGATTTTCTTTAAGATATATTCTTGTATTCTCTCTTCCCTGTCCTATTCTTGTATTATTGTATGAATACCATGCACCGCTTTTATTAATAATTTCCAAAGAAGATCCAATATCCAAAATCTCACCTTCCTTTGAAATCCCTTCACCAAAATATATTGTGATACTTGCTTTTTTAAATGGAGGTGCTAATTTATTTTTTACTACCTTTACTTCAGTTAGATTGCCAATATCATTTTCTCCTTGTTTTACTGATGTAACTCTCCTTATCTGCAATCTTATTGAAGAGTGAAATTTCAAAGCCAATCCACCTGGGGTTGTCATTGGATTACCAAAAACAATGCCAATCTTAAATCTTACCTGATTAATAAATATCACACATGTATTTGATTTACTTATTACTGCAGTGAGTTTTCTGAGTGCCTGTGACATTAATCTTGCCTGTAATCCCATATGTGAATCACCCATATCACCTTCAATTTCTGCCTTTGGAACAAGTGCAGCAACAGAATCAATTACAACAACATCTACACTTGCACTTCTTACAAGCATTTCTACTATTTCAAGTGCCTGTTCTCCTGTATCCGGCTGTGATACATATAAATTGTCAATATCAATACCAAGATTTTTTGCATATACTGAATCAAGTGCATGTTCTGCATCAATAAATGCTGCAATACCACCTGCTTTTTGTGCCTCTGCAATTGCATGAAGAGCAAGGGTTGTTTTTCCGGATGCTTCAACACCATAAATTTCGACAACTCTTCCTTTGGGATAACCACCAATACCCAAAGCCGAATCAATTGCTATTGATCCACTTGATACAACATCACCAATAACAGATGGTCTTTCACCCATGCGCATTACCGCACCTTTTCCATACTGTTTTTCAATTTGTTTTAAAGCCATTTCTAATGATTTTTCTTTTTCTTTCATAATTAAAACTCCCTTATTTTTTCAAATAATTTTACATATTTAAGACCTTTGCCTTCAAATACAGATTCTAAAAGAATAATATTATTAATAGTATAATCTTTGGCTTTATATGTGTCAAGTTTTATATTTATATTTTTATGAAGTAAGTTTGCTGAATGTTCATCCTTGATCCTTGCTAAAGTAATATGTGCAGTAAACTTCTTCCTATCAAATTGAATGTCTTTATCAGATAATTTTGATCGTAGTGTATTTGCATACTTTTCCAAATCATTCATATTACTTAAATTCATATAGAGTATTGCCGGAATATTGTTTTTCCAGAAAAAATCCGGTTTGCCCGTTGTTAAAGTAATCGGAGAAAAATCAGAATCAGAAATAGCTGATTTTATTTGAGGAACTATAGTTCCATTCACCTGTCCTAAAAATGCAATTGTGATATGCATATTTTCCGGCTTCACCCATTTAATCCCAGAATATGTTCCAATTGCTTTTAAATCATGTTGAATTAGCAACATTTGATTTCTTAATTCAGGTGGAATTTTATAGGCAATAAAGAGTCTTTTACTCATATTTAATTCTCCTGTATAGTTCAAATAAAATGTAATTTGCAGTCATTTCTCTGATTATTTCTCTATTTCCTGTAAATATATACTTATATGTTTTTATACTCTTTTTGTAATGAATTGCAGCATATACAAGTCCTACTTTTTTACTTTTAGAACCACCAGATGGTCCTGCAATACCGGTAATAGATATTCCAATATCAGTTTTAAAAAGATTTTTAACATTGGTAGCCATTTTTTCTGCCACTATTTCACTGACAGATCCACTTTTTTTAATAATATCCTTTTTAATATTTAGAATCTCTATTTTAGAATTATTTGAATATGCAATAATCCCGCCTGATAAATATTTGCTTGCTCCTGAGGTATCGGTTAATTTCTTTAATAACAAACCACCTGTACATGATTCAGCACATGCTACTGTTAATTTTTTTCTAATAAGCAAATCGGCAATGTTTTTTTCAATTGATCTATTTTTGTTATTTACAATATAAAACCTAAATATTTTTTTCAATTTGTTTCCATAATGAAGCATCTCCTTTTTTGAGAATTTATCCTTATAAAGAATGATATTAACATATCCATATGATGGAAGAAATGCTAATTTGTTAGTAATGTTTTCTCCCATTTCAGCATTAATAATTGTCACTATCTCACTTTCGGTAATGCCAAATAATCTTAGTTGAAAGGGTAGATTGGTTTTTCCTTTTTTAAGCATATTTATAACATATTTTTTTAATATATAATTAACTTCTGAAGGAACACCCGGCATTAAAAAAATATCCGTTTTACACTTTTTTATATACACACCTGGGGCTATTCCATATGAATTTTTAAGTAAGGTGGAGCCATCAATAATAGTTGCCTGCTTCTTAACAATATTATCATCTCTGCCTTTCATTCTCCTTTTCACTTTTTTATACAAATTATTATCCAGAATCATTCCCATATTTATTGCACTAGAAACTGCCTCCAATGTTTTATCATCTCCTGTTGGACCAAGTCCACCTGTAATGATCAATACAATTCTCTGATTTAGAAATGTTTTGATTGTTTTACTTATTTCAGAAATATTGTCAGGCAATGATATGTGTTTTATAGTACTAATACCAATTTTTGAAAGTTCACTACTTATTAATGATGCATTTATATCAATGGTTCTGCCGGATAAGATCTCATCCCCAATAGTAATAATTAAAGCACACTTACTATCCAAATAATAATCCCTACTATTAAATTTGCAAATATACCTGATAAGATATCATCTGCCATTACTCCAACTCCACCATTAAGCATCTGAATTTTATTAACTGGGAATATTTTAAAAATATCAAATAATCTAAAAAGAAAAAATGCTGCTAAATACACCCACCAAATTTTTGGCAATAAAAATAATGATAGAGCCATACCTGCAAATTCATCAATTACAATTTTTGAATTGTCATGTCCCCAAATTTCTTCTGCTTTATGTGAAACAATTGTACCAATAATCAGAGAAAATGTTATAATCAGAAATACTAAAAAAAAATCATTTGTATAATAAAAGACCATACAAGCAATTACTGCAGCAACTGTTCCTCCGCCCTTTTTTATGTAGCCGGTAAAAAAAATAGATGCAACGATTTTAGTGATCAAATAGCTCATTTATAATCTTCAGGAATTGATTTTATTTCTCTAATATCCTCTTCACTCAATAATTTATTATGATCAAGAACAATCACAATCTTTCCATCTTTTTTCAATCCAACACCTTTAATATACTGCATCTTATGCTCAGGTAAAAAAGAAGGTATATTCTTAATATTATCAGACTCCAATCGAACTATTCCGATCAAATAATTAACAAAAATGCCTACTCTCACATTCTCATAATTTACAATAATTATTGAACCATCCTTCCTATTGGATTCTTTAAGATTAAATCGTTTTCTTACATCAATCACAGCAAGAACACCATCTTTTGTATTGAGAATACCATTAACCAATTCACTTTTAATTCCAACATCAATAGGTTTTCTATACTTGATAATTTGTCTTACATAGTCACTATCAATACAATATTCCTCATTATTAAGAAGGAATCCCACAAATTCCTTTGTTTCTGTTATTTCATCTATTCTTTTTGTTTTCGCCATTTTTATTCTATTGTTTTGGCTGATTTCCTGTTTTACTAATGTTTTTATTTGCTTTTTAACTTGATTCCCTTTCTTTTGTGAATCATTTTTTTCCTTATCTTTTCTTGTTTCTTTTTGTTTTTTCTTATTTATTTTATTTTTTTTCTTCTTTTCAGAAATTGGTTTACTTCTCTTTTGTTTTTCCTTTTTCTTAATTATTTCTGATAAATCAATTTTCTTCTTCATTTTTTTCTCCATTTAATTCATTTAATAATTCTTCTGCTCTCTGTGCCCATTTATTATACTTATTTTTATTGATTAATGATTCAAATATATTTTTTGCTTTATTTTTTTTCCCCATTTCAAGTAAGGATTTCCCTTCATAATAGAATGATTCCATATGATTTGGAGCAATTTTTTTAGTTCTTCTAAAAAATCTTAAAGCATCATCATACATTTCTCTTTCAAAATAAATAAGTCCTAAGTAAAAATTAGCGTAAATCAATGACATTCTGTCCTTTGCTGATCTTAAAACTCCTGATAAATGTTCAATTGCTTCACCATAGATTCCTTTCTTGAAACAAACAAAACCTAGATTATTCTTGGCAAGATTATTATTTGGTTCCTTATTTAAAACATCTTGAAAAACCATCATTGCATTATCAAACTCCTTTTTATGAATATATGCCCAACCCAAAAGATTCATTGTTTTAATATCATTTGGAGCCAATTTGTTGGCTTTTCTAAGAATATTTACTGCATCATCATACTGTTCCTCTACCATAAAATTCCAACCTTTATCAGTAAATGTAGTCAGATCAACAGGGGCAATCTTCATTGACTGAACAAATGATTGAAGATTGGATGAGTCATTTGTATTTGATTTTATCTCTTTTACAAGATTTTTAATTTTATTTTCTGTAAATTTTACAAAATTATTTATTTTGATTAATTCTTCATATTTACTTCTTAATGCTAATTTTACTTCATCTGTATTATAATTACCTGATTTAATAGTCTTTTCAATATCTGTTATTTCTCTTTCAATTTCTTTTTTAATTTCTTTCCATTCCGTCAACATGCTCTTCTATCCTTTTTGCCATTTCATATTTATTATAAACAAAATCAACCTTTCCTGTTTCAAATGCAATCTTAGGCATTCCATAGATTATTGCACTTTCCTTTGATTCGGAAATATTCATTCCACCGGCAATTTTGATCATTTCAACCCCTTCGGATCCATCTTTTCCCATTCCGGTAAGAACAACACCCAAAATATTCCCTTTATAATATCTTAATGCTGAAAGCATCATAATATCTGCAGATGGTTTCACCGAATGATATGGAGCAGAATCATCAAGAAGTACTCTGCCCTTTTCGTTAAATATCATATGTTTACCACCCTTAGCAAGGATACAATCACCCTCTTTCAGAGTAGCGTCATCATAAGCCTCAAATACATTGAGCATTGAAATAGTATTTAGTCGTTCAGCAAAGGAAGCAGTAAAACCAGGGGGCATGTGCTGTACAATTGCTATTGCTGCTTTAATATCATATGAAATTTTAGGAATAATATCCATTAAGGTTTTTGGACCTCCTGTTGAACAAGCAACAGCTACAAGTCTTTTAGCTGTTTTTCCACTACTTATAATTGAACTGATCTCAGCAAAATCCACACTTGAAGCCATGAGTGTTTTCATATTCACACTAACAGCAGCAATGATTTTGGATTTGATCTCCTCTGCTTTATCATTAATATTTAAAGATACAGAACCCGATGGTTTTTCAATAATATCAACGGCTCCAAGTTCTAAGGCTCTAAGTGATATTTTTGACCCTGATTTTGAATATGCAGAAATGATAATTACAGGAACAGGTTTAATTTTTAAAATCTGTTCAAGACATAATAATCCATTCATTTTTGGCATTTCAATATCAAGAGTAACAATATCTGGTTTATGTTCTTTAAATTTATTTATTGCTTCAATCCCATCTTTTGCTTCATCAATTACAGAAAACCCATCTATACTGCTAATTATTTCACTAATAAGTTTTCTCATTAAAATTGAATCATCAACAACAAGAACTTTCTTCATAAAATTATTTCACCCTTCTTATAGGAAGTTACTTTTACAATACCTGTATTGATCACAAATTCAACAGATCTGCTGTAATCTTCTCCAACATCTTGTCCCAATAATGGAATGTTTTTCTCTATTAGTATTTTTTTAGCTGCCTCAATGTTTCTGTAACCAATTGATTCCTTCATATTTTTTATAAAATCAGAGAACATATTCGCTCCACCAACAATTCTTGCTTCCATTCTATATGTTTTTGCACCTATCATTTCCATTTTCTCAATAAGTCTTGTTGTACCAATATCACAATATTTGTAATTATTCAGGATCTTTCTATTTGCAAGACGATAAGGCAACATAAAGTGAATCAAACCCCCTATTTTTTTTGCTCTATCAAACAAAGTTATTGTTACACATGATCCTAATCCCATTGTCTTTAAAACATCATTTTCAAAACCAATGTTTGCATCAGCAATTTTAACTTTAATGTCCAATTTTTTTATATATCCTTTCTTGTTTGCTAATTATAGCATAATAATTTCTGAAGGTACCCATTATAATTTCTATTTTACCTAACACAAGAACACCGTCAGGATTAAGCATTTCATGAAAAACCTTCATTATCATTTCCTGAAACTCCTTGGAAAAGTAAATCAATACATTTCTGCATAGTATTATATCATATCTTCCAAGACGCTTCATTTCTGAAAAACTTTTTATATCCATAATTCTAAATTTTACACTCTTTTTAAATTGCTCTTTAAGAGAATAAATATTTTCAGATTCATCAAAGTATTTTTTTACTTCTGATTTTCTAATTTCTTTCATTGAAAAATCATTATACTTTCCTAATTTTGCTTTTGCAATTATTATTTCATCTACATCTATTCCTAATATAGAGTAATCAATATTGTACATACTTTTTAAATTATTCAAGATTAATCCCATAGTATATGCTTCTTCACCTGATGAACATCCTACAGAAAGAATAGAAACATATTTCTGTTTTAACACAAACTTTTCTTTGATCAGTCTTTCCAAATACTCAAATGTTGATCTATTCCTAAAAAAACGAGTAACATTTATTGTTAATGCATCTTTTAATAATTTCATTTCTTCACTGTTTTTTCTTAGATAGTATAGATATTCGGAATATGACCCTGTTTCCGTATAACGCATTCTTAATTTAATACGTCTTTTAAATGGTCTTTCTTTATATAATGCTCCATCAATTCTGATTTCCTGTTTAATATAAGTTAAAAGACTTCTATAGCCGGTATTATCCATTTTTCACCGTATCCAGTGTTTTTTTAAGAATCATATTTTCAGGCTGCAATAGTAATGCTTTTTCCCAATAAATAATTGCATGTTTTTTGTCTGCTTTTTTATATTTCAAATTTCCCAATTTATAAAAGAAATCAAATTCTTTCTGATGAATTAATATTGCCTCTTCAAGTAATGCTTCTGCTTTCTTAAAATTCTTATCCTTAAAATAAAGATCTATTAGAGATTTATAACATACAATATCTCTATCTGAATTATCCATTGCCTTTTTTATCATATATTCTGCAGATTCATATTTTTCAAGATTAATATATATTTGTCCAATATTGTAATAAACATGCCATATTCCAGGGTCCTTTTTTGTGACTTTTAAAAATTCATCAATTGCTTCATTGATTTTCCCATTCTCCAGACAAACAAGAGCAAGGAAAAATCTTGCATAATTCATTCCCGGATTAATCCTCAAAGCAACTCTTAATTTTTCTTCAGCATCGGATAAAATATTCTGATGAAAAGACAATATACCAAAATTTGCATTAACTCTTGCATTTTCAGGATCAAGTTTTAATGCTCTTTCATAAAAATCTTCCGCTCTTTCATATTGACCTAATTTTTCAAGTGTTAAACCAACATTGTTAAACAATGCTACATTATTCACACCTAGTTTAAGTAAATCCTCAAATGCTTTCATTGCATCTGTATACTTCTTAGTTCTGAAATTGATCATACCAATGTAAAAATTGGCAATTGCATTTGCTTTATCAATTTGAACAATATATTTAAACTCTCTTAATGCTTCTTCAAACATTTCTGTTAATAGAAAAGCAAGTCCAAGATTATAATGTTCATTTATTTTTTCTTTATTAGAGATCATTGATGTAGCATCAACTTCTTCTCCAACATATATATATCCAATTTTTTTCAATCCATAAACTGCTTTGGCAGTTTCATATTTTTCTAAATGCGATTTCTCATAAATGTCTTTTAATATTCTTCTACTATTGATAAGTTTCAAAACAGCCTTTTCATTTTCATTGAGATTGGATATATCAACAATATTTGTTGTCATTAGAATTGAATGTTCAGATGGTAATTCATCTTCAATTACAGACCATTCATCTACTTTCCTTGCCTGTTCAAGCAAAATATCTTCGGGATATAATTTAATAGTAATAGTTTCTTCTCCAGGTTTAATATTTGGTTCAAAATTAAAGAATCCATCTTCCCATGTTAAAAAAGTAAATATTGTATCTGTTAACTGCTTTCTAATTCTATCATAAAGCATCTCTCTTGTTATTGCATTAAGTTCAACAAGAATATCTCCAATGCGTCTATTATTATTTTCATCATCCTGAATTTGAAGTGCTTTCTCCAAATCTTCCTCTTTTATATCTCCTTGATTAAGTAAAATCTGTCCAATCCTATCCTCTCTATTCACAATTGAGCAATAGGTAATTCTTCCATCCTGAAAGAAAATATCACCAAAATTTTTCCTATCTGAAATACTAAGTACTCCTGTCTTTTTTCCTAAAGACAATAATTGAATGACATCGGGAAGCGATGCTTCTCTGAGATTACCTTTTATACTCATCTTTAATCCTCAAATTCAACATATAATCTATCCTGTTCATTTATCCATGTCTTTATTAAATTAGAAGTGTCAAATTTATTTTTCATACTCTTAATTTTAATTTTTTCCCTTTTTGGAAAAACCTGATGTATTTGATTAATATTAGGAATATTACCTTTGGTAATTTCTGAAAGTTCTCTGATATTCTCATCAGCCTGCGATAAAGGCACTGAAACATTGTCAACAATATAATTCAGCATTATTTCATCAACAGGGATATTGTAATTACTCAACATTCCTTTAATTATTGTTTTTTCAATAAAAAGAGAAGATGGCTGAATATTGAATGTGGGATGTGAATTTAGATGTTGTAATATTTCCTTGTCCTCAATACTATACTTTCTCTGCATAATAAGCACAATCGGAATATTACTTAAAACAATTTGTTTAACAAATTCCTTATCCTTAAATTTATTAAATAATTCATCAAAATTATCAATAAGCAGCATATCCATTTCATAAAGATTTTTTAGAAAAAATTCATCCAACAATGCTTTCTCAATATTCGTTTTATCTAATAGAATAACTTTTTTATTAACTAATTCATTTATTATTGAATTAAGCAGATGTGTTTTACCTGTTCCTGAAGACCCAGTTATTGTAATCAAGATATCAGTGTTTTCACCCTTTATTATTTGATTTATTTTATCATATGCAGATCTGTTTGTTGAGTCAGACATAAAATTACTGATTGTCATTCCGATTTTCACATTTTTTCTGTATAATCTAAACTGATTGATTTTTATCTTCAATTCCTTGATCTTCTCAGTTATTAGATCACAACTATTTGGGTCAAAAAGTAATGATTCAATCTCATTTGCATCTTCAGTAAAATGCTGAGTATTGAGTAATCCATATTCTTTATGTAATTTCATTAATTTTTTTATTTTTTCAGTAAAATCATTGAATTCTTCTTCAATTTTTTTTAAATCGCTATTATTTATAATGTTTTTCAATCTTTCAACATTAAAATTTTTCATTTCCCATACATATAGTTTTTCAATGAATTTGTTCCTTATCTCACTTTCATCCAAATTTTCCTTAACTCCTGCTTCATCCTTTATTTCAGAAATGAATTTTGCAAAGCTGCTGAATTCAACATTATTACCATGTACATCATTACTACCATGTATATCATTCTTATTATCCAATTTGATTATTTGTGCTTTTTCCTTTAATGATACATACAAAGGAAATTGTGGTTCAACAGAAGAGTGAGTAATCACAATAATTTGAGTAGAATCATGTATGTTCCTAATAATCCTATTAATAGCATTTGCTGCATCTGCATTTTGTGTTGTTATTTCAGCATTTTCAATAACAAGAATATTACAATACACAAAATATTTAAGAAATTTTTCTAATAAATCCAATCTGCTTTCATCAATTAATTTTTGAACATTAATTTTAAATATAAAATGATTTGGAAATGATCTTCTAAAACTATTAGCAATTATATTTATAAAATCTACTGCTTGCCTTTCTTCCCCATTGATCATCAAAACATTTTGGAGAAGTTTTCCCTGCAATAGAGCAAATTCTCCCTGTTGTTTCAAAGAGGGGCAAAGAGATTCAACCGTTTTATCTGTTTTTGTAAATCGGTTGAAATACTGTTGAAATAAATTTATATCATTATTGTTCATCTTTTCCTATTAAATTTTTTTGCTAAATCCTTCATAATTAAAAACATTGATTTTTTCAGGGTTTCTATTACTCCATTTCCTCTCGTTGCAACCGATTCAAAGTATTCCCATTGATCATTTTCCCCAAATGCCTCTTTTAAAACACTAGTCTCAATGGCGTTTGGTAAGTCCCGTTTATTAAATTGAATAACAAGAGGGATTTCTTCAATGTCTATATTGTTCTCTTTAAGATTAATTATAAAGTTTTCAAATGATTCAATGTTATCTTCAATCCTATCTGCCTGAGAATCAGCCACAAATACTACTCCATCTGCTCCCTGAAGAACAAGTTTTCGCGTTGCATCATAATACACCTGACCAGGAACTGTATAAAGTTGAAATTTTGCGTTAAAATTACCGATCTTCCCTAAATCAACAGGAAGAAAATCAAAGAATAGGGTTCTATCCATTTCAGTTGCTAATGATGTCATTTCTCCGCGTTTGTCATTTGGAATCTTACTGTAAATATATTGTAGATTTGTTGTTTTTCCGGATCGTCCCGGTCCATAATAAACTAATTTACAGGTAATTTCTTTTTTCGCATAATTTACTAAAGTCATAAAATCTCCTAATCTCCAAACATTTCGTCTGAGGAGGATTCGATTCCTCTCAGTTTCAATTTGAATTCGTCAATATTAGTTACAGATTGTGCAGCATCATCAAATGAAATAATCCCATCTTTATATAGTTTCATAATGGATTGATCAAATGTATGCATTTGATATTGCGACCCTTCTTCTATAGCAGTAGGTATGAGTAATGTTTTGACAGGGTCAAGAAGATATTCTTTTATTGTTGCAGTATTTATCATTACTTCTGTTGCAGGCATTCTTCCTTTTCCATCAATTCTGGGTAATAATCTAAGAGAAATCACACCATTTAATGTAGTTGCTAAAAGCACTCTGATATGCTGCTGCTGATGTGGCGGATAAAATGAAATAATCCTATTAATTGTTTCTGAAGCATTGAGAGTATGTAAAGTTGATAGGACAAGATGTCCTGTGTCGGCTGCCTTTATAGCAACATCCATAGTCTGAGCATCACGGATTTCACCCATTAAAATCACATCAGGATCCTGTCTTAAAACATATTTTAGTGCATTGGCATATGATTCTGTATCATTTCCTACTTCTCGCTGTGAGATTATTGATTTTTTATCCCTAAATAAATATTCAATCGGGTCCTCTACAGTTATAATATGTTTAGCTGAATTCTCATTAATGTATTCAATCATAGATGCAAGTGTAGTTGATTTACCACTACCCGTTGTTCCTGTGCATAAGATCAAACCTCTTACTTTATTCGCAAGATCCTTGAGTGCAGGAGGAAGATTAAGCTCATCAATATTCTGGGCAGAAATTGGAATGGTTCTCATTGCAATTGCAACACTACCTCTTTGAAGATAGACATTTACTCGAAATCTTGATAAACCTGCTACACCTATTGCAAAATCAATTTCTTTTCTTACTGAAAATTCATGTTGCTGGTCTTTTGACATAATTTTTACAGCAATTTTTCTCAATTCTTCAGGACTTACAGGTTCATCCTTAATAACAATTAATTTCCCATTAATTCTTAATACAGGAGGAGTTCCTGCTTTTAAGTGTAAATCAGAAGCCCCATCTTTTACCATTTTTTCCAGTAATGCTTTTAATTCCATATATACTCCTTATGCTCTTTCTACATACTCACCAGAACGAGTGTCAATTTTAATTTTATCTCCAATATTGAGGAATAATGGAACAGTGACTTTTAACCCTGTATTACAAACAGCAGGTTTATTACCTCCTGATACAGTGTTCCCTCTAATCCCAGGTTCTGTTTCCTTAATCTCAAGAATAACAAATATTGGCAAATCAATATCAATAATTTTTTCTCCTACTGATAATACATCAACATTTGTATTCTCAATAATAAACTGTTCTTTCCCATTCATATTCTCAAGAGAAAAATTAACCTGCTCATAAGAATTATTATTCATAAAAACAAAATCATTGCCATCTCTATACAAATATTCATAAGGATTTTTTTCTAATCTAATTTCCTTAAAATTCTCACCCGACTTGAATGTCATATCAATAACCTGTCCTGTTTCAATGTTTTTGACTTTTGTTCTTACAAATGCTCCACCTTTTCCTGGTTTTACATGTAAAAACTCAATAATCATATACATTTTGCTATCTAATTCAAAAGAAAATCCTTTCTTAATATCTGATGTGTTTGCCATTTATCCTCCATCATCCTTATTTGTTTCTTTCTTTTTATTCATCCAATTCACAAAACCTGCTAATGAATTCTTTGGGGATTCATTATTATCATTCTTTTTAGAATCTTCATCTTTTTTATTATCATTATTTTTCTGATCTTTTGATTCATTGTCTTTTTCACTTTGTGTGTTCTGTTTTTTTGTACTTATATTTTTATCTTCCTCTCTTTTTTCTTCCATTTCATTGAATTCACTAATTTCATTTTCATCGGGTTCTGGAGCAAGATTTTCATTTATTCTATCATAGAACTCTGCTTTGCTTTTTTCCTCATTTTCCCTTTTTTCCTTAAATGCTTCATCATCTAATTCCGATTGATTTGCCTTTTCATTCAAATTCCTAACCTTAGCAGATAATTTCTCATTATCAGGATTCTGCCTTAATAACAGTTTGTATATATCAAGTGCTTTTTTAAATTGCTTTTGGCTTTCATACACCCTTGCCATTTCTTTGGAATAGAACATGAATTTATCTTCTCCTTCTAATTCATAGGGCATTGGTGCTTTTTCGGTCTTTTTATTTTCAAGGAAGGGATCAATGTTTTTACTCTTTAATCTATTTTCTTCAATTATAGTCTGTTCCTCTGCTTTTTTATTTGCTGCTTTGGAATCAGTGTTTGTTAAATCCATTTCTTCAATAAAAGATATAATTTTGTTTTTATGATAATATTTTTTTCTTTCTTTTTTTAATTTCTTTTCTTCCTTTTCAATAGCTTTTTTATCCTTACTCTCTTTTTCTACATTATCTTTTATAATACGCCTTTTTATCTCTTCATCTTTTTCATCAATAATGCTTTGTTCTTTAATATCCATATTTTCAGATATATCTTCTTTTCCTTTTTCTTTTCCTTTCTCTTCTTCCTCTTCCTTTTCTTTTTCTTTCTCTTGCTCTTTTTCAATTGCATCATTTTCTGGAATTTCTTCTTTTGGAGGTTCATCCTGCTTTACTGATTCTTCACTCACATTTTTCTTCTCTACCGTGTCTTCCTCTTGCTCATCTGAATCAAGATCAATAATATTATGAGAATGCTGTACTTCCATTTCTTCAGCATTTTCTTTTGCTGATTCCTTTTTAACTTCTTCATTATCATCTTTCTTTGATTCATGTTCCTCTTCCTTAAACTTTATATATCTCTGTTTCTGAATTTTATCAAGTTTCTCTTTAATCTTTTTTATTTCCTTTATTGCTTCAACATTGCCGGGATCTAAAAAAAGAATACTATCATAATAACGGAATGATTCTTCATAATCACCCTGTTTCTTTTTCATTTCTGCAAGAGCAAGCAATGCAATTAGATTTTGCTTGTCTTTTGATAAGACCCTATTAAAAATATTGGTTGCTTCATTATAATTTCCCTTTTTTCTGTATGCTCTTCCCAATACTACCAAAGCAGATTGATTGTCGGGTGCGTATTTTAATCCTTCTTTAATTATTTCTATTGTTTCAGCATACATTTCAAGCTTAAGGTAAATATTACCCAAATCTATAAATGCCCTTGAACTAGGGTCTTTTGCTATTCTTTCCATTAATTCTCTTATGCGGTCTTCATAATTACTGTATGAATTCATGCATCTCCTATTTTTTAATAGATTTATATTATATATTGAAAATAAATAATAGTCAATATAAATATAAATACTATAAAAAAATTGGAATTTGATATTATAATAATATGTATATGATGGTAATTTTAAATCCTACTTCTAAACCCCTTCTCAAATGAGGCGATTTTCCCCGCTTTTTCAATATCACATAATGCCATTTTCAATGTATCATCCGGTTCACTCTGAACACCGATCTTATTATCATAAAGCATGTAATCCTCTCTGTATTCTAATGGTGTATGATTTGGCATAATTACATTTGCACCGCTTTTCAGGATCTCTGACCTAAGTCCTTTTCTTAATGTTCCCATTGATGTTGTTGCCGGAATATTTGCATTAATTGTTAAAATTCTCATTAATGCAACAAAATTAATAACTGTATCAACATTTGTAATGGATGCATTTTTAAGTGGAGTTAAATAATGTGGCAAAAAGGGACCTACTCCATACATATCAAAATTGTTTTTCTGAAAAAAGATAATATCATTTGCTAAATCTTCATCTGTCTGATTGGGAAGCCCAATCATTACTCCTGTCCCGGTTTCAAACCCTAGTTTTTTTAATGCTTTAAGTGATTCAATCCGAGTATCGTAATCATCATCGGGATGCAGGTTTTTGAACAATTGTCTATTTGTTGTTTCAATCCTGATTAAGTATCTTTCTGCTCCTGCGTTTCTCCATTTTTTAAAAATTTGTTCATCCCTTTCTCCCAATGATAAGGTAAATACAGTATCCAGTTCCTTTTTGCTTTCTTTAATAATATCAGTTATCATATCATCATGAACAGGAAATTCACCACTTTGAAGTACAATGGTTTTATAGCCTATTTTAACTGCACTTTTTATAAGTACCATTATTGTTTTATAATCCATTTCATATCTATTCATTTTTATGCTTTTTCTTATTCCACAATATTTGCAATCCCTTATACATTTATTTGAAAACTCAATAATACCTCTTATAAAGATCTTATTTCCATAGATTTTCTCAGTTATATTATTTGCTTTACTTCTTAGATTTTCGGCATTATTACCTTTTAGTCCAATACTTTCTATTATCTCACTCTTCTTCATTCAGTATCCCTTTATATATTTTGTAAGAAGAAGGAAACATCTTGATTGTTCTTAAAAGGGCATTATGAATATGAGAGATCAGTACCCCGTAATTGGTTATTGGAATACTAGAGAATTTTGCTTTATCAATTCTATTTAATACCTCTTTCCTGTTTATCATACATCCACCACAGTGAATAATGAGTTTTGATTCACTAATATCCTTATGTATCATTTTTCCAGGATTAATAATGAATTCAAGTTTTTTACCGGTAAAAGCTGTTAACCATTTCGGTATCTTTACTCTGCCAATATCATCCTCCTGAGAATGATGCGTACATGCCTCAGCAATAAAGATCTTGTCATTATCTTTAAGTAATCTTAATACTGCAAGTCCTTTCACAAATTCATCCAATTCACCCTTAAGGCGACTGAATAGAATTGAATAGGTAGTAAGATTAATGTTTTCAGGAACTATTTTTGCAACTGCTTCAATTGCTTGTGAATCGGTAACTACAAGTGCCGGTTCTCTGTTAAGAGAATCAAGAGCATCCGCTAATTGCTCTGTTTGTACACAAATACTAATTGTATAGGCATCCAATGAATCTCTTAATGCCTGTTCCTGAGGCAATATTATGCGTCCCTTTGGTGCTGCTGAATCAATGGGAATTACATGAACAACAATATCATTTTTAGTAACCATATCTCTTAAAATAATATCTGATGTAATGATTTCGGGAATCATTTCTGCTATTTTAAGTCTTAACTCAGAAATATTGCTTTTTGTTTTGGACGATACATAGATATATGGTATTTTAAGTTCATTAAGATATTCTTCATTAATCTCAATAGATGATTCAATATCGGATTTTGAAAAAACAATAAGAATTTTTTCATCTTTTTTCATTATCCTTTCAATAAAATCCTTTTCAACAATTTTAAATTCATCAGGTGTTGAAACAAGAATAATTAGATCCGAGTGTCCCAAAACACGCAGTGAACTCTTAATCCGCTTTTTTCCTAATTCACCACTATCATCAAGACCTGCTGTATCAACAATATATACAGGTCCAAGGGGTAGGATTTCCATTGCTTTCCCAACAGGATCGGTTGTTGTTCCCGGAATTTCAGATACAATTGCAGTATCCTGCCCTGTTAATGCATTTATAAGAGATGATTTTCCTGAATTCCTCTTGCCGAAAATTCCAATATGAGGTCTCATTGAAGAAGGCATCTTTTTCATAATTACTCCTCAAAAATATAGATCTCTTTCGCCATTTTTTGTCTTTTCAAATTTTTCATTAAATGCCTTTTTCATTATATCATTTTCAATTTTTTTGATCTCTTTCTCTATTAATTTATAACCAGCGTCTCT
>JAUVJU010000190.1 GCA_030592285.1 Caldifarciminota bacterium | reverse complement strand
TCCATAGGATATTTTATTATGTATAACCCATCACTCACGTCTGCCACATAAGCAAATGTGTCAACTACAAAAACATCGACTGCCACTCCACCTGTATAATAATATCCTATCTCTAATGGATTCACTTGATTAGATATATCGATTATTCTTAGTCCATTATCCCAATCTGCTACATAAGCATAAGAATCAACTACATGCACAGCTATTGAAACACCATCAGTATTATAAAAACCTATTTCTGACGGATTAGATGGATCAGATACATTAATTATTCTTAACCCAGTGCCATAATCTGCAATATACGCAAAGGTGTCAATTATAAATACTCCATATGCCGAACTACCTGTATCGTAGAATCCTGTTTCTATTGGACTTATTGGGTTTGATACATTTATTATTCTCAGTCCTTTATTCTCATCGGCTACATAAGCAAATGTGTCAACTACATATACATCCCTTGAATAACCATCTGTATTATAAAAACCTATTTCTGATGGATTAGATGGAACAGATACATTAATTATTCTCACTCCATTGCCTTGATTTGCAACATATGCAAAGGTGTCAATTACAAATATTCCATATGCTTCCCCATCTATATTACAAAATCCTAATTCCATTGGATTCGTTGGATCTGATATGTTTATTATTCTTAGTCCTGCATCCTTGGCTGTAATATAGACGAGTGTATCGATTACATATATTCCCTTCACTATTGATGGAACTCTTACCTTTCCAAGTAATTGTGGATTTGATATATCCTTTACATTTAATATCTTTAAATAACCACCATCACCTATATAGGCAATTGTATCTTCTACAAATACGGCTTCACATGGTCCGCTAAACCATCCTCCCACAAGTGTACAATCAAGTGAATCCCCTGTTGCTTTTGAGTCATTTGTTTTCTTCATCATATCCCATTCATTAATTGGTAAATCCCTATCAAATTCATTTGAAAATAGTAATGTTCCAAACAATATTAAAGTGATTAAGAATAAAATTTTAATTTTCATAATACCCTCTTTGTAAAGATTATCTACATTATCGCTTTATAATTCATATCTAAAATAATAACACTTTTCCACAATTTGTAAAGTAGACAACAATCTATATATATGATATAAGGCCGGGCCTTGACATTTTGACATTTTTTCAGTTCCTGTTGTACCATTATTGTATACCTCATTGTGATATTTGTCAATATGTAGTGTTTTTTTTATTAATTTAATGAAATATGATGATTTTATTGGATTTATACTGTCAAATTGTCAACCCCCGACTTAATCTTCTTCTTTACTACTGAATTGGGCGATAAGAGGAATAATTGATTATTTATTAATAGATTGCAATTTATCCTTAAATCCATTTGTGATATTGGAAATATCTCCATATTCTACTGAATTGGTTGCGAGATGTGTTGACAGTAGTGGGAAAAAAGAAGACCACAACCTCCCCTGTAAATTTTACAAAAAATGTGTTATAAGTAAAGTGCAAAACAACACAAAAAGGAGGTTATGGCTATGACCAGAATAAGTACCAAAGTAAAGACCAGAATGCAAATAATCAGAACAGCAGAGAAACTGAAAAACATAAAAAAGACCTGTCTGATATTCGGTATATCAAGGCAGTATTATTATATCCTAAAAAGGAGATATGAGCAATATGGACCGAAAGGATTGGAAGACAGAGAAAGAGCAGAACCTATAATGCCTAACAGAACACCTGATGATAAGGAGAAACAGATAATTGATTATAGTATAGAGCATCCTACATTTGGCAAAGTAAGAGTGTCTGATAATTTAAGAATGAAAGGCGTTTGGATAACATCGGGTGGAATACATTCAATATGGAAACGATATCAAATGACACACAGAAAACAAAGAATAAGAAAATTAGAAGAAAAAATGATAGAAGAAGGTATAGAATTAAACAGTGATCAATTAGATGCAATGATACAGAATGCAGGGGCATTGAAAGAAAGACATGTTATTAGCCCATATCCTGGCTATCTATTGTGTCAGGATACGTTTGAAGTAGGACATATAAAAGGAGTAGGAAGAATATATATGCAAACCGTAATAGATTCACATGGCTCATTTGGATTTGCAAAGTTATATACTGGTAAGACACAATTTGAAACATCAGATATATTGATAGACAAGGTATTACCATACTACATGTCTCTTGGTATAGCTATAAGAAATATACTTACAGATAATGGTTCTGAATATTGCGGTAAAGAGAATGAACATGAATATGAACTGCTTCTTGGTAGCCTAAATATCAAACACAGAAGAACAAAAATTAGATCACCATGGACAAATGGTTTTGTTGAAAGATTCAATAGAACAGTATTGGAAGAATTTTTAGTTATTGCTTTTAGAACAAAATGGTATTATAGTGTGGATGAGTTACAAAAAGACCTTGATAATTGGCTCAAATATTACAACTTCAAAAGGACACATCAAGGATATCGGGTTAATGGAAGAACTCCTTCTGAAGTTCTTATGGATTTTTCTAAAATGCCCAAACTTTTAACTCTTAATTTGACAAAAACTTTTGCTGGAGGTGTCAAGTGATCTTCCATCCTTTACACATTATGAAAAAAGTATTATTGTTAATAACCATTTTCATTATAGGGATATTAATAACAGCAGCAGGTACAGAGAATATAATGTCCGAATTGGGTTTTAGTGCGGGGTTATCAGCAAAGGGTGAGACAGGTTATATATTCAATGAATCGGCATCAACAATAAAGATCAATCCATCAATTATTGGCAACTTAAATAATTCAAACATTGTATGGACACATTCTGAGATGAATTATAATCAATGGAATGATTATATAGCAATGGGAGTACCTGTTAAATTCAAAGGAATG
>JAUVJU010000137.1 GCA_030592285.1 Caldifarciminota bacterium | reverse complement strand
TACTATGTGCAGATATTTCAGGTTTTACAACTATGAGTGAAAAACTAACATCATCGGGGAAAGAGGGTTCAGAAGAAATATCAAGAATCATCAATTCATTCTTTAAACCGCTTGTTAAGATTATTGATAAAAATGGTGGGGATATATTCTTTTTTGGAGGGGATGCCATTACTGCCGTGTTTAATTTTAATAATAGTGCTGCTGCTTTAAAATCCGCGGAGGAAGCAGTGAATTTTGTAAAAGAATTGGGGGCAGTAAAAACCTCACAGGGAGTATTTTCCATTAAGATTCATATTGCCTTAACAAAAGGGAAAATATTTCTAAAACAGACTGAAAATCTTTTTATGTTATCAGGCAATACTTGCTTTAGAGTAATAAAATTGCTTGACCATGCCAAAAAACAGGAAATCATTATTGATACTGCATTGAAAAATTCAATTGAAAGCTTAAGGTGTACACTTGTTAAAAATGGTATATATAGATATAGGGGCATGGGATCCATGGTAATCAAAGCAAAAAGACATATATTACCTAAAATAAGTCAGAGAAATTTGAAAAGTGAAATAAGAAGGATCAATCAGTTTTTGCCAAGATGGATGGAAAGACGAATGGAAATAAAACAGACATTTGACCAGAAGGATGGTGAACACAGAAAGGCAGCAATAGTATTTATGCATTTTAGAAAAATGCAATTTGATAAGGATATAAAAAGGGCGTCTTTATTATCAGGCAAATTGGCAGATGCACTTAATTTAGTATCAGAGAAATATGGTGGCTGGGTTAATAAGATTGATTTTTATAAAGATGGAATAAGGGCACTTGTTATATTTGGCTTTCCAACAAAATTAGAGAATGATGAAAGGCATGCAATTATGTTCACAAACGACATGCTTAAAGACAATGACCTGAAAGGAATTGATATGAGAATAGGTATCAATTCAGGTCTTATTTTTGGAACCCCTATTGGCTCCATTATTAGAAGAGAATATACTGTTATGGGTGATACAGTTAATATTGCCGCTAGGATTGCTGCAAAAGCAAAAAGTAGGGAAATCACTGTTGGAGAGAATACATTCAGAAAAACAGAACATCTCTTTAATTATAAAAAAGCAATAGCAAAGAAGTTTAAAGGAAAATCAAAAAGAATTAGTAATTATATTGTAATAGGGGAAAAAGGCAGTAAATCAGGACATAGTCAGATTGGAGAATGGATATCGGAAAGTAAAAAGTTGATAGGACATAAAATGGAGATCAAGGAATTCAGAAAATCAATGAATCTGGTGAAAAACTCTAAAGGTAGAATTATTGCATTTACAGGGGAAGCAGGATTAGGTAAATCAAGAATTTTGAGTGAATTTATCAAGATTGCCTCAAAGAACAGATTTGAAATATTAGAAGGCAGTTGTCCTTCATACGGCAAAACACTTTCCTATTATCCGTGGATTGAAATATTGAATAGGATCTTTAATATTTTTCCTAATGATACTCTTACTAAGAAAAAACAAAAAATAATTAAGAGAATGAATAGAATGAATAAGGACATCAAGCTATGGTTGCCGCTGATTGGAGAGGTTATGGGAATTGAATTTCCTATGAATGCTGTTGTGAAAAATCTTGACAGTAAGATAAAGAAACAGAAATTCTTTGATATTGTATTTGAGATATTAATATCTTTATCTATGAAAAAACCATTATGTATTGTTATTGAAGATGTTCATTGGATGGATTCAACATCCCTGGAATTACTCAATTATATAACAAGAAATATCATGAGCAGAAAAATACTATTTCTGCTCGCATATAGACCCATAAAGGAAAAAGTTGAATTCAGGGACAAGAAATACTGTTCTCAATATACTATGACCGAATTAACAGAAAATGAAACAATGGAACTTGTAGAGAATCTACTTAATATAAAGCAATTACCTTCATTATTTAAATCACTACTACTTAAAAGATCGCAGGGCAATCCATTCTATGTTGAAGAAATAATTAAATCGCTTATTGAGCAGGAATTTATAAGGATGGAGAAAAAGAAATGGGTGTTTAAAGGAAATATTAAGAATATTAAATTACCTGATTCAGTAGAAGGCGTAATTCTCTCACGAATGGATAGATTAGACCTTATTGAAAGGGATGTTATACAAATAGCATCAGTGCTGGGTAGGGAATTTGATGAGGATATTCTTACGGGAATATATGGTGATGTAAAAAGATTAAAAAAATCTTTACATATACTGCGTTCATTGGACCTAGTGAAAAGAGATAATAAAAATAGGAGTAAATATTTTTTCAAACATATTCTTACAAGTGAAACCGCCTATAATACATTATCATTTGAAAGAAAAAGAGAGATACATCATAATGTGGCAATATTTATTGAGAAAACAAATAAGGGCAGTATTGATGAATTTCTTGGAATTCTATCATATCATTATTATCTTTCAAAAAATTATGATAAGGCACTTATTTACTCTGTTAAAGCAGGGGATAAAGCGAAGAATGTATATGCAAATGATGAAGCAATAGAGTTTTATACAAGAGCAATTGATTCATACGAACAATCGGAGAAAAAATAGGATCAGGAAATGTTAATGAATAAACAAAATTCCGTTAGAGAGAATTATTATTTGGAAGCATTGTATAATAGAGCGGAAGTGAATAATTTTATAGGGAAAAATAGTAGAGCAATAGATGATGCAAAGCATGCTTTAAGAGTATCAAAAAAGCTGAAAGATGATAAATTAATTGCACAGGGATTGGAACTTCTTAGTGATATATACAAGAAAACAAGTAAATATAAAGCAATGAAGAAATGTGCAGAACAGTCATTAAAATTATTCAGAAAAGTCAGAGATAATTCAGGAGCAGTGTTAACTATTTCACATATTGGGGATTATTACTTATTTACAGGTAATACAAATAGAGCATTGGATTATTATAAAAGAGCAATGAAATTAAATAAACACTCTAAAAATGCAAGAAATGCAGCAAATAATGCAATTAGTATGGGTATTGTTTATTCAAATTATCTTGAGGATTTTAAGACAGCATTCAAATATTATAAAACAGCATTAAAGATTGCCAGATCAATAAATGATAAACAGGTTGAAGCATCATCATTAAATAATATCGGTAATACCTATTATTATATGTCTGATATTGATAAAGCATTGGAGTATAATGATAAATCCATTGAAATAGTAAAAAGCATTGGAGATAAAATGGGTATTGCAACAATACTTAATAATATGGCTGTAATGAATTATGTTAAAGGTCAATTCAAGGTAGCAATAGAATTATTTTTAGAATCTATTAAGATCAGGGAACAGATAGGTGATATAAGAGGAGTAGGTATTTGTATGCATAATTTGGGGTTTATTTATGAGGATATGAATAATAAAAAGAATGCAATTAAGTATTATTTGAAAGCATTGAATATTAGAAGAAGTATCAATGACCAATTCGGAGAAGCGGAAACACTAAATAATATAGGAAGTCATTATATAAATATAAAAAAATATAATAAGGCATTAAAGTATTGTAATCTATCATTATCTATAAGAGAAAAAAAGCATGATTTAATTGGTATAGTAAAATGTAGAAAAAACATTGGGAAGATTTATTTGGGAATGAAAAAATATAAAAGATCACTACCATTTTTTAATGATTTTTATTTATATGCTGAAAAAAACAAGGATAATAAATCAATTAATGAAATGTATAGTATTTTGGGATTGGTTCATTTTAAGATTACTAACTATAAAGAGAGTATAAAGTATTATAAAAAATATATTTCTTTAAATAATGAGAACATAAAAGCAGAAGAATATTTGGAAGCAATTATTAATATGTATGAAATGTTTATTATTCTTAATAAACAAAAACAGGCATTAAATATCCTTATAACCGGAAAAACATTCTTAATTACAGCAAAAAGAAATGATTTACTAAAAAAACTCAAAAAATATTTCTATAATTATTATAAATCAAAACAATAGCCCGGGCCTTGACATTTTGACATCATAAATCCCCAAAAAAGCATTATATTTCATTAAATTAATAAAAAAACACTACATATTTACAAATAACACAATGAGGTATACAATAATAGTACAACAGGAACTGAAAAAATGTCAAAATGTCAAGGCCCGGCCTCATATCATATATATAGATTGTTGTCTACTTTACAAATTCTAAAAGAATTATTATAATATTGAATATGAAAAAAAGAATAATTCAATTTGGGATAAAATTTACTTATAGTAAAAAAGATTAAGCATTAAATGAAAATATTCTTATAAAAGTAGAAAATCAAGGAAGTAAGAAAAATGATGAAAAGTGCAAGATATATGAAATGTGTTTTGTTTCTAATATTAAGTTTAATATTTTTATTTTCTGGCTGCTTATCCAAACTTGAAGAAAATACTACTAAATCACCTGAATATATGGATAAAATAGAAATAGAAATAACATTGCAGCCTTCAAGTAATCTTGAATATCTGTGTAAAAATGATATCACTTACACAGTCACGAATAATGGAGACAAGATTGTCAACGAAGTTTTAGGTGAGATTACATTTTATAAACAAGATGTTACAGAGATTGGATGTATGCCTAGAATGTTTGTCTCTACTGACAAGAAATGGGAAAGCATAGCAATAGAGGAGCTTAAAGCAATGTGGCATCCTATTTTCCCTGGTGAAACTATTAAGGTTGATTGGGAATTTATTGCCTTTTTTGTTGGTTATAAAGAACTTAAGCATAAATTAAAAGCTAACTGGGATAATTTGACAGCAGAGGCAATTATTAAACATGTAATTATAGAGTAGATGTTTATATATCCTATTCCTGGAATTAAATAGATTGCTAATGGATGAAGAAGTTGCTGGGGGAGAGAAGAAGATGATAAAGAAATATGAGATTCTTCATGGGTAATGCGGAGAGAGTTTTCAGGATGACCAGAATTAAGAAGGCACGGCATGCAACATATTCCTTAGACTGCAGTGACGG
>JAUVJU010000187.1 GCA_030592285.1 Caldifarciminota bacterium | reverse complement strand
CAGGACTTAGTGTATCTACCTATGATTCCATAAAGGCACAATTTAATTTTTATAGAAAAGCAACGAAATCATCAACAGAGCCAACTATTTTAGCTGTTGAAATAGGTAATAATGAAACAAGTATGACTTTTATTAAATTCAGTGATCCTAAGAAAATAAATACACATTATCCAAAGATATTTGCATTAATGCCGGTATCTCCGACATTAATAAGGAATGATGCATATATATCATATCAATTACCAATGAAATCAGATGTAAACATTAGCATTCACGATATATTAGGCAGAGAAGTTAATGTAATAGTTAATGGAAAGAAAAATCCTGGTTTTTATAAAATAAGATGGAATGGCAATGATAAATATGGAAAGAAATTATCAGCGGGTACATATTTTATTAAAATGAAAGCAGGTGATTTTACACATATTGAAAAAGCAATAATTATTAAATAAAAAGATTGTGGGACGGTGGTCTATTTTATCCATAAATGAGAGATAATTCTTTATGGACAAAATGGACCACTGTCCCTAACTTATGCAAATATTACATTAATAATCATAACAATAGCACAAAAAATTTATATATAATAAAATATATATTAGATTTATTTTTTTTAAATTCCGTTATTGATTGACTTAGAAAATCATTTTTGGTATAAAATTTGCTATATTAAATATATACTAATAGGAGGTAGAAGTGGAATTAAAAATGAAAGCTATATTAATGGTTTTTTTATTGTTAATTTTTTCATTTAGTATTGCTGATGAAATAATTAAAGAAATTACTTTTGATAAAAGTAATCTTTCTTTTTCTACATTGAATGAATGGGATATAGTTAAATTAAAAGGAGCAAGTATTCTTTACAATATTGGCAAACCGGAACTTGCTTTTGTACCAATTACTTTTTGTATTCCTGCAGGAGCAGAGGTGTCAGGAATAGAGGTTTTATCTTATGAAGATGAATTATTGGGTGAATACAATATTTATCCTGTTCAGAGGGCAAAGCCATTTTCAATGGAAAATGATTTTTCATTTATTGAACCAGATAAAAGTATTTATGAATCATCAGAATTTTACCCTGAACAATTGGCTGTAATCAGTAATACAGGTTCTAAGAGTGGATTTAGATTAGTTACAATTATTGTACATCCATTAAGATATATGCCTGAACTAAATCAGCTTTATTTTTATTCAAAAATTAAATTTGTATTAAAATATGAAAAAGGAAAGATACCTGTAAAACCAATAAATGCTTATAGGAAAAATATACTTTTACAGGATGTAAAGAAATTAGTTAACAATCCAATAGATGTGGAAATGTTTGCTCCGCCTGTCGGTGTTACACTGGAAAGTAAAGCATTGCCTGCAGGAAACTATGAGCATGTTATTATTGCTGAAGATGCTTATGCATCTGTATATGAACCACTAACATATTGGAAAACAAAGAAGGGTGTACCTTCAAAGGTAGTATTGTTAAGTTATATTTATGCCAACTATTCTGGTTTGGATAATCCAGACAAGGTGAGGAATTTTATTATAGATGCAGAACTTACATGGGGAACCCAATGGTTCCTTTTAGGTGGAATTCATGATGACACACCAGTAGCTCTGGAAGTTGTTCCGAGAAGAGATACATATTTTTACACAAGTAGTGTTGGTGCTTATGCAGATGAAGATATTATTGCTGCAGATCTTTATTTTGCCGATTTAGATGGTGATTGGGATCTTGATGGAGATGGCATTTATGGTGAAACAACGGATGGTGTTGATATGTATTCTGATGTTTATATTGGCAGAGCACCTGTGAAAGATATAACAGAAGCAACAAGATTTGTTGATATGGTTTTGACCTATGAAAAGAATCCACCTGCAAATTATCAACCAAAAATGCTTCTTACATCTGAAAATCTTTTTCCTGGCTATGATGGAACGCTGGTCTGTGATTCTATTGCTAAATATGACCCAGCATGGTTTGTGGACTCCAAATGTTATGATGAAATAGGACAATATGATGATATTTCTTCTATTGATTCAATGAATGTTGGCTATGGATTTGTTCATTATGCAGGACATGGTGACATTCCTGGAGTTATGTATGGTTCAGGAGATCCTATTACCTCTACGGATTTGGATACTTATTTGGCAACGGGAACCAATTTTGGTTTCCATTATGCAATTTCCTGTTTACCTGGTGCTTTTGATTATGATTGCTATGCAGAACATCTTTTATTGGAATCATCCGGTGGTTGCTTTAATATGTTAAATTATAGATATGGCTGGGGAACATTACCATCTCTTGGTCGTTCTGAATGGCAGGATATATGGTTTACTCAGGCATTTACAACAGAGGGTTATAAACATTTCGGAGATGCACAGGCAAGAATGAAGGATAGATGTGTTCCTTATGCTGCCTCAGATATAATAGTAAGATGGTGTAATTATGAATATAATCTCTTTGCTGATCCTGAAACAGTTTTTTGGACAGATAGTCCTGATAGTTTTCTTGTTAATCATAATAGTATTGTTGTAGGTCCTTCATCTGTTTTTACTATTAATGTAAAAGACAATGATGGAATAACTCCGATTGACAGTGCATTGGTTTGTCTATGGTGTAAGACCGAGGATACAATGTATGTTTATGATTATACAAATGCAGCAGGTGATATAGACCTTGCAGTAAATCCTACAATAAGTTCTGATAGTATGTGGATAACGGTGACAAATCAGAACTATTATCCTTATGAGGGCTATGCAATAGTGGTAATGGGAGCACCTGACAAGCCAATAGCAACAAAGTTATTTAATTGTTGTAGAATACCTGTTTTAGGACCTACATTACAATTTACAACAACAGATGGAGAAGGAGATGATATTATATATAGAATATTAATTGATGATAATTATAGTTTCAGCAATCCAGATAGCTTTACAACTGGTTCATATCCGAGTGGATT
>JAUVJU010000102.1 GCA_030592285.1 Caldifarciminota bacterium | reverse complement strand
TATAGTGATGGGCTAATGCGTGCGACTTTCTGTAATGCAGTTTCAAATACATCTATTCCTGCTGTTTTTGATAGATTCTCCATTTCATTAAGTCGTCTCTCTATATGTATTCTATCACATCTTGTATCAAATACACCAAGAATTATTCCTCTTTCAATCATATGCGTGATCTCATTATTGAGGCAATTGCACTTACAATAAGCACTATTCCTGCAATTAATGCTCCCCAAAATCCCATAACAGAAAGTAATGTAACAATAACACCTGCAATAAGAACACCTGCAAGTATTGACAGTATTGAGTGCTTTAATTCAATATTGAAAAGAACTGCAGCAACTGACCCAGTCCATGCTCCTGTTACTGGGAGTGGTATTGCCACAAATGCAATTAATCCCAACATTTTATATTTTTCAATTTGTTCTGATTTTGATCTTGTTCTTTCAAAGAATGAATCAAAAAGCTTTTTTGTAAATTTCCACTTTGAAAATAATTTATAAATTTTTTTAAGAAAAATAAGAATTGGAATTACAGGTATCATATTTCCAAGTACACAAAGACCATAAGAAAGAAATATATTCATATCAAATAAATTAATGGCAACTGGTATTCCACCTCTAAGTTCAAAGATCGGCAGCATTGATATAAGTATGACTATAAGCCACTTAGGGATATTATTATACTCTAAATAATCAATTATATTTGTCTTTACATCTGCAAATAGCATTATTGAAATACAAATAAGTAAACAAACTAAAATAATCTTCTTCAATTATTCTCCATTAGTACAATTGAAATTGCTGCAATACCTTCTCCTCTTCCGGTAAATCCCATATACTCTGTTGTAGTTGCCTTTATTGATATTTGATTTATAGAAATTTCAAGTGTCTCTGATATTTTTTCCTTCATCTTTTCCATATAACCGGACAATTTTGGTTCTTGGCAAATGATTACAGTATCAATATTGCCTATTTTCCCAGTAATAATATCCTTAACTTTTAAAAGCAGTTCAAGCGAAGAAATGCCCTTGTACTTTTCATCATTATCAGGAAAGTAATGTCCAATATCTCTTTTTGAGTCAGCACCAAGCAATGAATCCATAATTGCATGAATAAGAACATCAGCATCAGAGTGTCCCTTTAATCCCTTTTTGAATGGAATTTCAATCCCGCCAATTATTAATTTTCTATTCTCTTCAAATGTGTGTGCATCAAATCCAATTCCTACTCTCATTCATTCTCCTCTGTTTTTTATATCTTCAATTGAAGTAATCTTGATATTATTTCTATCCCCATCAATAAATACAATTTCGCCACCACCTTCTTTAATATATTCTGCATCATCCGTATAATAACATTTCTCATTCAGTTTTTCCTTCAAACAAGATAAGAGTAGTTCTCTCTTACATATCTGAGGTGTTTGAATTAAATAAACATTTTCTCTTTTAAGTATATTTATACCATCTTTATCTTTGTATCTTACTGTTTCAACAGGCTTTAGGGCTGGAATTATAATGCTATTACTTGCCTTTTTCATGATCAATTCCCTAATTAATTCTTCGCTAACAAAAGGTCTTGCTCCATCATGTATCATCACATAATCAGCATTTGAAGCTATTGATCCATTATATACGGATTCTGCCCTTTGACATCCACCGGCAATAATACATATTTCACTTATATCATGCTTATTCAGTATTTTTTTTAATAAATCAATATCTTCCTCTGCTGTAACTACAATAATATTATTAATACCTTCAAATGATTTAAATTTCTCAATAGTATGGATTAAAATTGGTTTTCCATTTATATTGTAGAATTGTTTCTTTATTTTTGAATCAAATCTGGATGAATTTCCGGCTGCAGCTATTATTACATCAATTGTCATTGTCATCCTCCATTAGAAGACTTGTTTCATTTTTTATTTTTAATACATTACTGATTTTTCCGAACTTGATCCCATAGGATAGTTTTTTATTGCTGTTCAAAAATACCTTTACATTGCTTGTATGATAGCCCTCATATTTATTTTTATCTTTTTTTGTTATAATATAATGAATATTTTTCCCCTGTTTGAACTTGTTATTTTCAAAATTGAGGTATTCTAAATTTATACTCTTTACTTTGAATATTTTAAATAGATTATTTGCTGCTTTTTCCTTTGTAATAATGATAGTACATGAATGCTCAAATGCATATTTAAAATATAAAGAAATATTATCTTCAATAGAAATTTCTTTTATCATATTTTTTCTTTTAAAATATTCAATGTTTTCTATTGAATAATCATTATTTAAGATGTCTTTATTGTCAATTTCCAAAAGTTTATTAATAAATACCTTGGAAATAAGAAAAATACCATCTAAAAGTTCCGATTCAACAAGATCCGAAATTCTATGCATTTTTAATACATTTGAGGTTAAAACATATTCCTTAATCATCTGTTCTTTAACAGTAATCTTTTCCCTTTTTCTATAACAAAATAACATAAGTACAAAAGAAATACATAAGAAAGAAATTGTTAAAATATTCAATTCCAGAATAATAAATATTAGTGAGGCAATCAATAAAATTAAAATTAGTATCATACTTTCTCCATAATAGCATTTATTAATTCATTTTCGTTTGATGCTATCTGACACTCTTTTAGCATTTCTCTACTTGCTTTTGAATCTATTGCTAGAATGTCTTTTGCATATTTTTTATACATAATAAGTTTGTGGCTTCCCTGTGATGAATCTGGTTTTGTTGATATACATAGATCTGCATCTTTAATTATTGATGGAAGATACTCAAAATTCATTCTTCCGGTAAAAACAGCATTCTTATATTTTTCATTCATTAATTTAATATTGACCGGATATCCAATAATTACAAATTTTATATCATTCCTTTTTTTAGCAATTTCTTCAATAATATTAAAAAGAATTTTCTTTCCCTGACAATTATTAAGAAGTCCAATCCACAAAATTATTTTTTCATTATTCTCTCTGAAAGATGTTATATTTATATCATTTGCTGGATAATACTTATCCTCAATAATCAATCTTTGTTGTTTATTAGAATTATAATAATTAAATTGAGTATTATAAATAATTGCAATACTCTTCATTTCCAAATATATTTCAATTCTTTTAATAAAATTATTAAGTATTCTTATTGAAAATATTTTCCCATACTGTCTAATCTCATCACTAAGTGAGCCCTGATAATCCAAAACAAATGGAATCCTAAATCTCCACGAAAGCAGCATAGCAATAATTGCCGCTTCATGAGTAAATGATAAAATTAAATCATAATGATTTCTTTTCATATATGCAGATGCCTTTTTATAAACCAAATAATCCAATATCAATTTTTTGTAATTAAAACCAATATAATCATTATTATCTATTCTTTCAGGAAATGCTCTTATAATATTTATATTATTTCTGTCTTTTCCATAGGCATATGATATTAAAGTTATTTTCCTATACACTGTGGATAATAATTTCAATACATTTTCTATGCGTATATGACATCCTCTGTCATTAAAAAATGCAGTGGTAGAAATTGCAAGCACATTATGTCTTCTTTTCTTCATTACTATTTTTTTTTATTTTGTAAATAATACGTTTATTTGATTCAAAATAGGTTCTAATCTGTATCTCACTAATAAGACCAAGCATAAGAAATTGAAAAGCAAGTATAAAAAGAAATACAGAAATAATCAGTAGAGGATTGCCTGTCATATCAATACCTAAAAGTATTTTCATTAGAATTAAGGCTGTAAAACCAAAAATACATAGAATAAATATTATAATGGATAATCCGCCAATTGCATAAATAGGATTAGTTGAATATTCATTTAAAAACTTGACTGTTAACATATCTAAGAGTACTTTAAATGTTCTAGATAATCCATACTTGGTTTTACCGGTTTTTCTTTTTCTATGATTAATTTGCATTTCACTTATTATTGCACCTTTTGCATAAGCAAGATATGGAATAAATCTGTGCATTTCTCCATATAATCTAATATCCTTTAATATATCATGTTTGAATATTTTAAGAGAACACCCAGTATCATGAATACTCAATCTCAAAAATCGTGATATAATACGATTTGCAATTTTTGATGGCAATCGTTTTATAATAGGGTCTTTCCTCTTTTTCCTCCATCCAACAATCATATCACAGTTTGTCTCCTTTATCTTTTTAAGCATTTTAGGAATATCATGGGGATCATTCTGCTGATCCCCATCTATTGTTACAATATAACGGCCATTTGCATTATCAAAGCCAGCCTGAAATGCAGCTGATTGCCCAAAATTGCGGGTAAATTCAATCACCTTTATACATTCATTGTTTTCTGCCAGCAATAAAAGTTCTTTACATGTATTATCCATTGAACCATCATTTACTGCAATTATTTCATAAGTACATTCATCCTTAATACTATTAACCACCAATTCAATCATTGGTTTTACATTACCGCTTTCATTATAGAATGGTATTATAATACTAAGTATTATGTTCCTATCTGCCATGAGGAAAGATACTCCTTTTGTTCAGGTGTTAATGTATCAAATTTTATTGATAATGATCTCATTTTCCTTTTTGCAATATTACTGTCAACATTATCAGGCAATTTGTAAACATCTTTCTTCATTTTTTTATAATTTTTAAGTATATATGTGGCTCCAAGTGCCTGATTTGCAAAAGACATATCCATAACACATGCAGGATGCCCTTCAGCCGATGAAAGATTAACAAGACGACCATTTGCAAGCAGATACACATTTTTCTTTCCTACCATGTATTCTGTTAGATTATCTCTGATCTCTGTAATTTTTTTAGACATTTTTTTAAGTGCCTTTGTATTTATCTCAACATCAAAATGTCCGGAATTTGCAATAATGCACCCATCTTTCATTGATTTGAAATGATGTTTATCTATTACATTAATATCTCCTGTTACAGTAACAATGAAATCCGATGTTTTACATGCATCATTCATTTTCATAACTCTAAATCCATCCATATGTGCTTCAAGTGCCTTAATTGGATCAACTTCAGTAATAATAACATTGGCACCCATACCCTTTGCTCTCATTGCAGTACCCTTGCCGCACCATCCATAACCGGCAACAGTAAATACAGAGCCGGCAATAAGACGATTGGTAGATCTTAGTATTCCATCCATTGTTGATTGTCCTGTGCCATATCTATTGTCAAATAAATACTTTGTATAAGAATCATTAACTGCAATAACCGGGAATTCTAATACCTTTTTTGCAGCCATTGCCTTTAATCTAATAACACCAGTTGTCGTTTCCTCAGTGCCTCCAAGAATATTTTTTATCAAGTCCTTTCTCTTTTTGTGAAGTGTACTTATAAGGTCTGCTCCATCATCCATTGTAATATGCGGCTCAATACTTATTGCAGCATTTAGATGCTTATAATAGCCCTTATTATTGATACCTGTAATAGCAAATACTGATATTCCATAATCCTTAACTAAAGATGCAGCAACTTCATCCTGTGTTGAAAGAGGATTTGATGCACATAGTACTGTTTCAGCTCCACCTTCTTTTAGCGTTCTCATAAGATTTGCTGTTTCAGAAGTAACATGCAAACATGCAGATATGCGAATACCCTTAAGAGGTTTGTTCTTTTTAAATTCTTCTCTAATATCTCTTAATACCGGCATATCTCTATCTGCCCATTCTATTCTCTTTTTTCCACTAGCTGCTAATTTAATACTTTTAATATCATACTTCATTGTTTCTCCTATTTTATTAATTTTTTTATTTCATCAATTTTATCTAATAATTCCCATGTAAATCCTTCTTCATCTCTGCCAAAATGACCATAAGCAGCAGTTTTCTTGTATATTGGTCTTCTTAGATTCAATTGGTCAATAATTCCCAGAGGTGTAAGATCAAATAATTTCTTTATTACATTAATTATACTTTCATCATTGAATTTTCCCGTATTAAATGTATTAACAGATATTGATATTGGTTCTTTTATGCCTATTGCATAAGAAAGTTGAATTTCCAATTGATCTGCAATACCTGCAGCAACAAGATTCTTCGCTACATATCTTGCCATATAGGCAGCTGATCTATCCACTTTTGTAGGATCCTTTCCTGAAAAACATCCACCACCATGTTTTGCCATTCCACCATAAGTATCAACAATTATCTTCCTGCCTGTTAATCCTGTATCCGCTTCAGGTCCACCCTTTACAAATAGACCTGTTGGATTAACAAATATTTTAGTATCATCATCAATCATTTCATGTTTAATAACATGATCAATAACATGTTCCCTTAAATCCTGTCTTATCTCTTCTAATGAAATATCAGGGTCATGCTGAACACTAAGTACAATTGCATCAATGCGTTTGGGCTTTCCATTTTCATATTCAACAGTTACCTGTGATTTTCCATCGGGTCTTAAATATTTCAAATGATTGGACTTTCTCAGATCAGCAACTCGCTTAATTAATTTATGGGCATATGCAATTGTCATTGGCATATATTCAGGGGTTTCATTTGTTGCATAACCGAACATCATTCCCTGATCACCTGCTCCTCCTGTGTCCACTCCCATTGCGATATCATCTGATTGTGATTGAATGGTAGTAAGAACAGCACATGTTTGGTAATCTAAACCATATTCAGGCCTTGTATAACCAATCTCTTTTAATGTATTTTTACATATACTGTGAATATCCACATAACAATCCGTTGATATTTCTCCTGATATTACAATCAGTCCCTGTGCAGACATTGTTTCCACTGCTACTCTGCTATCGGGTCTATGCGAAATTATTTCATCAAGAATTGAATCAGATATTAGATCACATATCTTATCCGGATGTCCCTCGGATACCGATTCTGATGTAAGAAAGTTTTTCATTTATCCTCCTTTAATATTACAGTATAATCACCTGTTATAATTGAGCCATTGATATTCTTTATTATGCAGTTCTTTCCAATTACCGAATTATTCAAATTACAATTTTTAATTACAGAATCACTATCAATTATGCAATTCTCTAATGTTGAATTAATTATTTTACAATTATCAAATACAGAAACATTTTTTATTATATTTGAATTTGTTATTTCTCCCAATAAATGATTCTTTATATTCTCTCTTTTCAATAATTCATGATTTGCTTTTAGCAGCATTTCATGATTGCCGCAATCAATCCACTTATCAATGGCAATGGATTTGAATGGTT
>JAUVJU010000116.1 GCA_030592285.1 Caldifarciminota bacterium | reverse complement strand
AGCTGAAAAGAAAAGATAAGATAAGAAAAAGTGAAAGGAAAGAAATATATGATAAGTTAATGCATAATACATTGGTGGACAGGTCAAGCCCTGTCCCTACAAACATATTCATAAGATTATTCGGAATATACCTTGACATGAAAAATACTCACTATACAATAATATTATTATGTTTAAATTAATTCTGAATAAGTATGTTAAATCAAATGATTATAATAATCCGGAAATAAGGAAAAACATTGCTAATTTACAGGGGATTTCTTCAATAATAATTAATATAATAATATTTATTATGAAATTTGTAACTGGAATACTTATTCATTCCATATCATTAATTGCTGATGCATTTCATACATTATCAGATATATTAAGTTCAATAATCATAATGATTGGTTTCAAATTTGCCAGTAAACCAGCTGATAAATCACATCCTTTTGGTCATCAACGAATAGAAGCAATATCAGGTATTATTGTTTCAGTTTTACTTATTGTTACAGGCATTGAATTTATTAGATCTTCAATTGAGAGGATAATAAATCCATCAATCAGTACGGGAAATTTAATAATAATAATAATAATAATAATAACAATTTTACTGAAAGAGATCTTAGCAAGATTTGCTTTATTTCTTGGAAAAACAATTAATTCACCTGCAATTATGGCTGATTTTTGGCATCATAGAACAGATGCTATATCCTCTATTTTTGTAATAATTGCAATTATATTCTCATATTACAATATGGGTTTTATTGATGGATATATGGGAATCATTGTTTCATTAATGATAATATATAGTGGAATTAAGGTGCTTTCGGAAAATTCAAATGAATTAATTGGAAAACCACCGGAAAGAAAATTATTGGATAAAATAAATATAGTATCAAAAAAATTTGAACATAAAGGATTAAAGGGCACTCATGATACTATTCTAAATTATTATGGTAATAAGATCATTGGATCAATTCATATTGAGATAGAGGAAAATATTTCTCTAATGGATGCTCATACATTATCTGAAGAATTTGAAGATGAAGTGATGAATGAAACAGGAATATTCATTACAGCACATATTGATCCGATAAATACTCATAATCCTATAATACAGGAAATTAGAGACATATTAATTGATAGTATAAAGCAATTTAAAGATATTGATTCTGTGCATGATATAAGACTAATTAGCAGTGATAAATGGCTAAACATTGCATTTGATCTATCAATTAAGGAATTGATTGATGAAAAAAGAAAAGCAAAAATAAATGAAATAATTTTAGAGACATTAAAGATTAGATTTAATAATATTCATAGTATTGTGATAAAATTTGAGCCTTTATTTTCATACTAAGGGGAAATTATGGATAAGAAAACAATTTTAGAAAATCTTATAAATATATCAATTCAGATGAATTCCGAATACTCAATAAACAAACTATTAGAAACAATAATGGAAAAGGCAAGAGAAATTACGAATGCAGATGCAGGTTCTTTATATCTTAAAGAAAAGAATAATCTGAAATTTCTTGTTACTCAAAATGATACTCTTAATAATCAAAATACTGCCTTTAATGTAATAATCCCAGTTGATAAAAAATCAATAGCTGGCTATGTTGCCTATACTGGTGAACACTTAAATATTAAAGATGCTTACAATATTTCATCGGACTATCCTTTTGTGTACAATACGGATTTTGATGAAAAAAACAATTACAGATGTATATCAATGCTTGTTGTTCCAATGAAGGATAATACTGGAAATATTATTGGTGTTATTCAATTGATCAATGCAAAGAATAAAAATGGTAATACAATTGATTTTAATGAAACCATTGAACCAATTATCAATTCATTTGCATCAATGGCAGCAATGGCAGTAAAAAATGTTCAATTGAAAGATACAATAAAGAAAGCATATCTTGATACAATTTACCGTCTTTCTATTGCAGCTGAGTTTAAGGATTTAGATACTGGACTTCACATCAAAAGAATGAGTGTTTATTCGCAAATATTAGCTGAAGAAATGGGAAAAGGCGATGAATTTTGCGAGAAAATTTTGTATGCAAGTCCTTTACATGATGTGGGGAAAATAGGAATTCCAGATAGAATTCTGTTAAAGCCAGCAAAATTGGATGCAGATGAATGGATTGTGATGAAACAACATACCATAATGGGATATGAAATATTAAAGGATAGTGAACATGAACTCATGAATATCTCATCAACAATTGCATTAAGTCATCATGAAAGATTTGATGGAAATGGATATCCTCATGGAATAACGGGTAATGATATTCCTATTGAAGGACGCATTGTAGCCCTTGCCGATGTATTTGATGCTCTTTCATCAAAAAGGCCATACAAAAAACCATGGCCCATTGAAAAAATACTTACTGTTATTAGGGAAGAAAGAGGAAAGCAATTTGATGAGAAAGTTATTGATGCATTCAATAAGGGATTAAAGAGAATCCTTGAAACTCGTGATAAATTAGAGGATGAATTTTAATAAAAATATTTGTCTTTTTATTGCTTGTCTTATTCCGCTCTGATTCTGTTAGAAAGGTGAGGATTGTTTACTCTGGGGAGCATAGATGCAACCCGATTTTCTTTCAGAGTTCCCCAGAGTAAATGTGTGAGCCTTTTCATCATTATTATTTTTCTTTTTCCCCTTGAAATCAATAAAACAAATTGTATAATATATTCATGGCAAATGCATCATCTCTCAATAGTAAACTCATAAAAGAAATAAAGAAAAAAAAATTTCTTAAGAGAAAAGATCATATTAAGGGAATGGAAAGAACATTAAGACATAATTTCCTGAAAAGCATTTATGTTCCGGGTAATAATGGGATTCTTCAGGAATTTAAAAAAGAAGAGTATTTGAAGAATGACGAATTAATGAAATATATATACTCAGATAAATCAATAGTTTTTCATGCCGAGAGAAATCAACATCAATCATCAATATCTCAACCATCACTTATTTCAGCAATGCTTGAACTTTTGGATTTGAAAAAGGGAGAAAAGGTTTTTGAGATTGGAACAGGCTCCTGCTATAATGCAACAATAATGTCACATATTGTTGGTAAAACGGGCTTTGTGTTTTCAACAGAATTAGATAATGATATTTACGAAATTGCAAAAGAGAATTTAAGAGAAAGTAAAATAAAGAATATATACATAGATTGTAAAGACGGAGGTTTTGGATTAGATGAATTTGCTCCATATGATAAAATCATTGTAACATGTGCAACTGCAGATATAACAAAATACTGGATTGATCAATTGAAAATTGGAGGAATAATTGTTTGTCCATTAATAACCCGTGGAATGGAAGTAATAGTTAGATTTAAAAAAGTAAGAGAAAATTATCTTGAAGGAACTTTGCATTATTATGTTCATTTCTACAATATGGGAGGTATATTCTCTATTCTTTTTCATTATACTTATACAAAGAGAGAATTGAAGACAATGAATAAGATCATAAAAAACTATGCAGTTATTGATGAGGAAATATCAGAAAAAATTAATAAACTAAATAGACAGGAACTTAATGATTTTTATTTGTATTTATCTTTGAAAAATAAAAATAGCATATGCTATTTTGAATCAGAAGTGGGAGAATCGAAAAGGGGTTATGGGATATTTTTAAAGGGAAGTGCGGAAAGTGGTATAGCTATTATTTTTGATAAAAATCTTTATATTTGGGGTAATCCGGATGCTCATTATATGATGATAAATGAGTTTGAAAAGTTTATTGATTCTGGTAGTCCAAATATTTCAAAATATAAATTAAGGGTCTATTCAGATGCAAATGATATATATGAATCATCAAAAGATATTATTATATCCAGAAAAAATTCAACAACTGTTTTTGAAATGATATAATTAAATTTTTACTTTTTTTCTTGATTTAAAATCCCGAATTTCAGATAAACATTGTTTCACAGACATAATAGAACCAATAAATCCAAGGAAAACACCAAAAATAGCAAGAATACAAATAATTGAATTATTCATAGAAATAAGAGCTGGAAATTTAGTACTTAAAAATGAAAATAGTAGATAAAGAATGCCTGCTGAAATCAATGATCCCAAAAGCCCGTGAAATATACCTTCAATAATATATGGAATTTCAATATACGATTCTGTTGCACCAACTAAATCCATAATATCAATTTGATCCTTTCTTGCCATTATAGTAAGACGAATAGTATTAAATACAATGAATACTGAAGCAAGAGCAATAATAATACCAAGAATAATATCTATAATAAAAAGGAATTTAACTGCCCTATCTAATTCATCAACCCATTCAGCTCCATAATCAACATCTGAAACCTCTTTGAATAATGCGATTTTTTCAGAAATATTTTTCAGGTTTTCAGGATTTTTATAGGCAATTGAAATATGTACTTTGATTGATGCAGGAAGTGGATTGTTTTCAAATACTTCAAGCAGGTTAGCATTGTCCTTGAAATCCTTAATGAATTGTTCTTTTGCCTGTTCCTTTGAAATATATTCAACAGATTGAACTCCGGCAATTGATAAAATATTATTGCGAACCGATTGTATGCCATTTTCATTAGTATTTTCATTTATATATGCTACCATTTCAATTTTATCTTCTGCCAATTTAATCAGGTTCATTAAGTTGGCAGTGCCAATAATAAATAGACCAAAAATAAAAATTGAAACAGAAACTATTCCAACTGTTATTAAACTCATTGATTTGTTTTTAAAAAAACCTTTAAATGCTTCCTGAAATATATAAATCATAGAGCACTCTCCGTTTCTTCTATATCAAGTTTTGAAAAAATATTTTCTGGTTTTACTATTTTTCCATCTCTAATTCCGATAACCTGGTTTATATCTTTTTTAATCAAAGAATGATCATGCGTTGCCATAAGAACAGCGGTGCCGAGAGTATTGATCTCAAATAAAAGATTCATAATACCCGCAGTGTTTTCAGGATCAACATTGCCAGTTGGTTCATCGGCTAAAAGTATAAATGGCTCCCTAACAATTGCTCGTGCAATTGCAACTTTTTGCTGTTCTCCTCCTGATAATTGATAGGGATAAGAATTTCTTTTATGTGACATTTTTACGGATGCAAGAGCATCAAGGGTCTTTTTTCTTATGTTTCTGTATGATTCCCCTGTAACCTTCAATGCAAAAGCAACATTATCATAAACATTTCTATCGGGTAATAATTTAAAATCTTGGAATATTACTCCTATCTTTCTTCTTAAAAAAGGAATATCCTTTCTTTTTATTGTTCTGCTATCATAACCAGCTATATTTATATAACCATCCTCAGGGAAGATGTCAAGATAAATGAGTTTCATAATTGTAGATTTGCCTGCTCCTGATTTTCCAATTAAAAATGCAAATTCACCCTTATTGATCTTAAAACTTGCATTTTTGAGTGCAAGCCAATCACCTTGAAATGATTTTGATACATTACTGAATTCTATCATATAGGTATTTTCCTTTTTCAATAATACTTTCTTCATTAAGTTTATATTTCTCAAATAATTCATCTGGTGTTCCAGATTCTCCGAATGTGTCCATTATACCAATGCGTTCAACAGGCAATGGATTTGTTTCAGTAAGAACAGCACTAACTGCATCTCCAAGACCGCCATCAGTCTGATGTTCTTCACAAACAAGAAGTCCCTTTGTTTTTGATGCAGCCATAGCAATTAAATCACGGTCAATAGGTTTAACCGTAAACATATCAATAAGACCGGCATCAATGCCCATTGCTTCAAATCGTTTAAGTGTATTTTTTGCTTTATGAACCATTGCTCCGCAGGCAATAATGGTAATATCTTTGCCTTTCTTTATTTCAATGCCTTTACCAATATTAAATTTATCTGTAGAGGAATAAATCTCAGGTAATGAGTTTCTTGGTAAGCGAATATAAGCATAGGATTTAAAATTAATAATATCATCAAAAATATTTCTAAATAAATGTATATCTGATGGAACGATTACTGTCATTTTGGGAATTACTCTCATTAATGCAATATCTTCATTTGCCTGATGAGAGGCACCATCTTCTCCAAGAGATATTCCTCCATGTGTTACAACGATCTTTACAGGCCATCCAGGATAACAGATAGAATTCCTTACCTGATCCCATGCTCTACCTGATGCAAAAAGTGCAAAGGATGAACAAAAAACTATTTTACCTGTAGAGGCAAGTCCGGCAGCAGTTGACATCATATCTGCTTCAGCAATACCCATATCAAAGAATCTTTCAGGAAAGACCTTTTTAAATGCTTCTGTTTGAGTGGATTTTGCTAAATCAGCATCAAGAACAACAATATTT
>JAUVJU010000110.1 GCA_030592285.1 Caldifarciminota bacterium | reverse complement strand
TGTTTATCGTCAGCACACATTGGACACAAAGGGTCTTTTCTTAAGGTGTAGATTCGTATAGAATTAACCTTAAAGGAGGACAGAATGAAAGAGTCAAAAAGGAGTGCAGAATCAGTAGTGAGGGATATTCGCAGAAAAGCAAGGAGGAAATTTACATCAGAGGATAAGATACGGATAATATTGGAAGGACTTAGAGGCGAGGACAGTATAGCGGAATTATGCAGGAGAGAGAAAATCCACCAGAATTTATATTATAAATGGAGCAAGGAATTTTTGGAAGCGGGCAAACGGAGATTAAATGGAGATACCAAAAGAGAAGCGGATTCGGGAGAAGTGAATGGTCTTCGAGAGGAAAATGACAATTTAAAACACTTGGTAGCGGAACTTAGTTTGAAGAATAGAATACTAAAAAAAATCTCAGAAGGACAGGAATAGAGGCAGGCAAACGAATGAAATATAATCAAGCAGAGAAGTACGAGATATTGAAATTAGTAGATGAATCAAATATAGGAGCCAAGCGTACATTGAAGGAATTGGGAATACCGAGAAGTACCTATTATGAATGGTATTCAAGGTATGAATCAGAAGGATATGATGGATTATCAGATAAACGGATTGGGCATGTCCGAATATGGAATAAGATCCCTGAGAGTGAGAGGGAGAAAGTGGTAGAGACCGCATTGGAACATACGGAAAAAAGCAGTCGTGAATTAAGTTATCTTATTACAGATAGAGAGGGATACTATATATCGGAAAGCAGCGTGTATAGGATACTTAAAAGAAGAGGATTGATTGCAAGGTCTGCCTATGAAGTAATAAAGGCAAAGGATAAATATGATTACCAGCCATGCAGAATAAATGAACAATGGCAGACGGATTATACATATTTTAAGATAATAGATTGGGGCTGGTATTATTTATCAACAATACTTGATGATTATTCAAGATATATCATTGCTTGGAAATTATGTGAAGGATTAAACTGGGAAGGAGCCAAAGCCACAGTAGAAGCAGCACTATTAAAAACAGGATTAAAAGATATGTCAGAAGAAAAGAAGCCAAGATTACTTAGTGATAATGGATCATGTTATATAAGTAAAGATTTTGAGGAGTATCTCATTAAGAATGATATAAGTCATATAAGAGGAAAACCGTTTCATCCACAGACACAGGGTAAGATAGAAAGATATCACAGATCAATGAAGAATGTAGTACTTCTGGATAATTACTATAATCCTGTAGAATTGGAAGACAAGATTCGTGATTGGGTAGAATATTACAACAATGAAAGATACCATGAATCCCTTAATAATGTTACACCGGCAGACAGATATTATGGACGAGAGGAATCAATATTGAAGCAAAGAGAATTAATGAAAAAGCAGACAATCAGGAAAAGAAGAATGGACTACAGAAGGTCTTTACAAGTTGAGATGATTTAGTTATGATTGGAATGGAAACAGGTAAGAATCACACCTTAGGAAATGGACTAAAAAGTCCGATGTCATTTGACGACATACATTGAGTCCCATGTCTGTCTGTCAAAACTCCTAAATATAAATCCCTTACTTACTCCACCATAGCATCCCACAACATAGGTACATTCATCATAACTTATCATATTAAGAATTGTCACTGAACTCTGCGGAATTGGCAATGTGTCAAATTCAGTCCAGTTATCTCCATAAGTAGTAGAATATGCCACAATTCCTTTTAGAGCGGTACATGCAAACAAAGTATCATTCACTAATTCAAAATCATTTACATATTCCGCTATCTGGGTTGGATATGTTAATAGTTTTGTCCAAATTGTATCTGAAAACCAATCCAAAGTAATCTCTGTGTTCGGGACTGTGTTTTCCTTCTCAAAATACATAGTTGAATCACTCATCTGTAATTGACTATCTCCCCCGGTCCAATCATACTGTGACCAAATAGGTCTTTCTGCAAATACCATTAATGCAATTAAGGTAATTGCAAATAAAATAGTAAATTTCTTCATTAAAACCTCCATTTTATCTCATTATTAAAAACTTACTTATATATTCACCTCTTCTGATAAAATATATTCCATTTTTTGATGGATATTTCAGTAATTTTCTTCCTGAAATATCAAAATACATAATTGGTTTTGTGTCTAATTGATTATTGTATTGCTTATTAATACAAAAAGTATCAATAAATTTTGTTAAACATCCTAATTTATCAATTATTTTAATTTGATATATATTATTACCATTTTTTGGATTTTTGTCAAGAACTGTATAATCATTAATAAGAGAAATAGGGGTTGAGTTTTTTGAAATAGATATAAATTTCAATCCATTTCCCATTAATTTGATCTCAATATTCTCATTATTTGTATATGAATATTCCAGCTTCATTGCATAGATCCCTACCCTTGTTGCTAAAAACGAACTATATGCATCAAGAAATCCATAGCCCTCTACATGCCTTTCTTCACCTGCCTGATAAGGAATATACTTAACACCTGTACGAATCAATCTATTCAATTTTTTTGTTGACATAAATCTGTCAGAACCCAATACAACTGCCATTGCTCCTGCCGTTACTGCTGCTGAATAACTGCTGCCGTAAAAAACCCCATAATGATTTTCTAAACAATACAAGGCATCCCCACTATTATTTTCATAACTAAAAATAAATTTCCCGGGTGCATAAACATCGGGTTTTATATTTGTAGAATTACCAGATGCATTCCATATCGGTATCTGATAAAGGGAATCACCAATTCCGCTAATGTCGGGAATATGTGTTCTTGAAACAAATGTACCTGCAGTAATTGCCTGTGAGGCAAATCCAGGTATTGCTATTGTATTATTATTATCTCCATTAACAAAATTATTGTTTTTATTATTGCGAATAAAATAACCTCCCTGAGCGGCGTATCCAATTATACTGTCATTTATTCCATTAGAAAGGAACTCAATTGCAATACGCAAATTATTGTTTTGTTCAATAATAATATGAAAATGATCTTCATTGGTATTGAACCCAAATTTGATAGTGCAATTACTATCAATAATAAATCCCGCTTTTTTATGCTGCGGATCAAACCATTCTGACTTGATCAATATACCATTTCTTGAAGATACTAATCTAAAATGCGTATTGTTTATATTTAAAATATTAATATCTGTTCTAAAATCATTAACACATTGTATAATGATATGATTGTTTTCAAGGAGTCCTCTATCAATAGTATCTGTTATTAATGATGAGAAATGTATATATTGATTGCCTAAATTTCCTGAAGAAACTGAAATACCTCTTCCTGTTTTTGTCTTATTGAAAAAATAATTTATTACTGTGTCCAGAGGAGAATTTCCATTATGATTCCCCCAATAATGATTGAGCGGCAAACAAATAATAAAAGAATAATTCATATAATCACATTTATCGGATATATATTTTATTGCATCAATAACTGACTTTTCATCTTTATTGACATTTACAGCAACAATACCTGAAACAGGCAGCATACCTCTACTATATGAATCACCTGATGCAAATGTAGCAAGTACTGATGTACCATGTCCCGTATGATCATAAAATGGATAGGATAAATAATTTACAGAATCCAATTCCTCTCCATATGAAAACCCAAGAGGAGATGCCATTCTTTCATTCTTTTGATTCCAAACAAATTTTATTCTATTATCAATATTCTGAAATAGAGATGTAGATAAATTGAAACCATCATCAATAAATGCAGCAATTACATTCTCTCCCATATATCCATTCTCATTCATTTTAATGATATTTGAATAAAAGCGAGCTGAATCATTTGATTGGAACAGTGGTTTAGAAATATACAAATAATCCAAATATGTATTATTTAACATAGAATCAAAATTATTTATATGTAAATAACCTGTTAAAAAACCTTCATTTATTTGTATAGGGTCATTTATGTATGGAAGTAATTCATCTGAATTTCCTTTGATCATTACTGCGATCATGGAATCAGATGTAATATCAATGATCCTATCAAAATGAATACATCCCCGAGTTCCCTTTGGCGGCAGCATTTCATTTATTGATTTTGCAGCAGTAGAAAAGAAATATTGCTCACCATATATTTCAGCAAATTCAGCAATAAAAAGCGGTTCTGCTTTTTCAAAAACAGATGCATTAATAATTGTAAAGTATAGCATAATACATAGTAAACATATCCTTATCATAATATAATTTTAATTCTTTAATGATTAAAAGTCAAGTATAAAATGGGACTGTCGTCTATTTTGTCCACAAATAAAGAATTACTGCATTCAATATTGATTTGTGGACAAAATAGACGACAGTCCCTTCCTATCTTTCTTATCTTTCTTGTCTTATCTTTCTTGTCTTATCTTTCCTATCTTATCTTTCTTAATCTTATCTTTCTGATAAAACCGTCTTATTCCTTCCCTGTTCCTTTGCCTGATATAATGCATTGTCTGCCTTTTTAATAAGATCATTCTTCATATCTGCATTATCAGGAAATACAGCAATACCAAAACTTGCAGTAATAGATAATTTTTCACCTGTTTCTTTTATGAAAATATTTTCCGATTCAATCATTTTTCTGAGTTTTTCAACTGTTTCAAGTACATTTGATTCAACATTATTCAATATGATAACAAATTCCTCCCCACCATATCTTGCAACAAAATCCGTGCTTCTTACATTCTCTGTTAATACAGATGAAACAGCTTTTAATACAGTATCTCCGATCTGATGTCCATATGTATCATTGAATTTCTTAAAATAATCAATATCCATCATTACAAGAGCTAATTTCCTGTTAATACGCTTTGTTTGTTCCATAAAGAAATCTAATTGCTCCTGGAAATATCTGTGATTATATATACCTGTTAAGCCATCTTTAATTGCCAAATCCCTCATGTTTTCATAATACCTTGCTTTTTCTATGGCTGTTTGCAAAACATCCTTTAAAAATTCAAATAAACTTTCAAGGGTTTTATTAACTGTTATTTCATCCTCAGAAGTAATAATAATATAATCCAAATCAGATGAATAATGATTTATAAGTGGTAAACCAATAACAGATCTGCTATTTTTAAATTTATCTCCCCTATATAATATATGTAATCTAATATCCCTTTTCATTAGATCATTCTTTACAATAACTGTTTTGGTATTTTCAAGCAATTTCACAAAATTATTTTTAATGTCAAATTTGAATTTTTCATCAATCATATTATTCATTGAAAATATGATATGTCCTTTATTTTTTGAAACCCTTACAACAAATAGATCCGATATAGTAAATAAATTACTTGTCATTTTAGCAAGATGATTCATTATTTCATTAAAATTAAGTGTAGATGCAAGAGAATGAACCATATTATTCATCATTGAAAAATATGCTGCATCTGTTTTTGCTTTTTGTGCATATTTTGCAAAATTAAGCAATCTACTTATCTGTTGTGAATACATTCTCAACATTTGTGTATCATTTAGTGAAAATCGTTCTTCTTCTTCACTATCCATATATAGTAATCCAGAAACATAGTTATCAAGCATCACAGGCACTACAATTACTGAGCGAACAACAATATCTTCTTTATAAAATCCAAGAGTTCTTGGATCGGACACATAAATATTATCAGATATTTCCTTTTTATTATTAACTACATAATATAGTATATTACCATTAATCGGTACTGGTTTATGGAGAAAAAGATCCTCATCAGATATACCAAGTTCAGGATAAAGCATTTTTTCCCTTTTATCATATACCAAATATACAATAGATTTTAATTTGATGGACATTGAGAGCATTTCAATAAGTGTTTTTATTGCTTCTGATATATGTTCCATTATTCTTAAAGTATTGTTATCCGCCATAACAACATTTTGTTTATTAATTGAAAATGGATTTATATCTAGAATATTCTTTCTTACATCAATATATTTTAACTCACTTTTTAGTTCATAATGTTTTTTTCTAAATCCATAAATAACAAATCCAATATATATGATCATAGCAAGAAAAATAATATACATTAAAACAAATAGTATTTCTAATTGTTTAATTAATGCAATAATGAAAACCATTAGGGAAAATATCCCTATGGGAAGCGATTCAAATTTACTTGCTTTTCTATCCAAAGAAATACCTGTAATAAGAAGTGTTATAAATGCAAAAATATAATTTAGGGGAAAAGCAAGAATTATCATTGATGGTGAAACACACATAAGAATAAGCAATATAACAAATTGTGATTTAAAAACAATATAAAAAACAATTGCAATTGCTGATATTAGTAGAATCAGTAGAGGAATATAACCCTCAATTATTGGTTTAAATAAAATAGAAGAAATAAAAACCAAAAGTATAATAATAACTGGAATAATATATTTAATCTTTAATTGCATATTAACATTATATTTTCTATTTTTTACTTGTCAATGGTATGGGACAGAACAAGAAAAGATTAAGATAAATAATCATGATGAAAAGGTTCACACATTTACTCTGATGAACTCTGAGAGAAAATCGGGTTGCTTCTATGCTCATCAGAGTAAACAGTCCTCACCTTTCCAAAGATAAATATATAAAGCAAAAGCGGGCGAAGACCATTAGACTATTCGGCAAGCTCGTGACAAACAAGAAAGAAGATCAATATATCTTTTCTGCGGAGGAGGACCCTTCGATTAACTCAGGGCAGGACAAGAAAGAGGATGAGCATATTCCTTGGATTACTCTTAACAGAAGCGGACGAGGACAATCAATAAGGTGAGCATCTGCAACAC
>JAUVJU010000152.1 GCA_030592285.1 Caldifarciminota bacterium | reverse complement strand
TAATATAAAATAAATGATGTGCATTGTTCTTGAACTGCAAATTGGGATACCATGAATATGAACTGTCATTTGTTATCTGCAATTGCGTAGGGACATCTAAGCCATCATAGTATTTTGAATGTAATTCAAAATAGCCGGTTCTGTAATCCTCCCATATAATGAGATGCTCTCCAGTTGGCTCAACAGATATTGAAGGCATCCATGAAAGTGAATAATCCCCTGATCCGGGACATGGATCCTCTACCCATACATAATCTGACCATGAAGTTCCATTATAATTCCTTGTAATAATATCAAAATAGAAATCTCTACAATGATCATGCCATACTAAATATGTATTGCCTGCATTATCCGCACCAACACAGTGAGTGCCTGTTGGAGGAAAATATGTATTACTATAAGACCAAACAGTAGTTATTGATGACCATTGAGCAGATATTGCCACAGTAATTATAAATATGCTTAACAATAGAAATAATAGTTTTTTATTCATTCCTATAATTATAAGTTATGATTATTTATTGTCAATAGGAAATTATATATCGTGATTACCAAAAGAAATGCCCCTTTTATTACACATAAGAATACTAATAGCGGAGAAGGATAAGAAAGAGGAGGAGCATATTCCTCAAATTGCTCGGAATATACAACCTTTTTTCTACAGAGAAAGACAACCAATATAATCAATACATTCCTCAAATTATTCGGAATATACATCTGCGAATAATAATTTTTATCAATGTATTTCTTGTAGGGGCATAGCGTGACATGCCCTAATAATGGGCGAACACGCAGGTTCGCCCCTACATTTATTTGGTTGTGTGACGGAGTGGGAAAAAGAAAAAGATAAGAAATAAAAGTTTTTCGTAATATATTCCTCAAATTATTCGGAATATACCTCAAATTACTCGGAATATGCAACCTTTATTTGTGTGACGAAGTGGAAAAGATTAGGATAAAAAGAAAAGAAAAGAAAGATAAGAAATAAATGTTTTTCGTAATATATTCCTCAATTTATTCGGAATATACCTCAAATTACTCGGAATATGCAATCTTTACTTGTGTGACGAAGCAAATGGTTAATGATTTGAAAAAGGCACGGCACGCCGTGCCTCTACATTAAAGGGGACATTTTTTATTGGTAACTACATAGGTAATTATATGCCTAATCAATTCCTCTGTTCTTTTCCCTGTCTGTTCCCACAAAAAATTCTTTGACCAATTATATGCATTATCAGAGAATTCATTCATTTTCTTACTGCTTTCCATTATTTCACATAATGTTGAACATAGATCATTAATGTCTCCATATTCATAGAGAAGTCCTGAATAACCGTTTTTAACTGAATCCCTGAGTCCTGCCACATTAGTACATACAACAGGTGTTTTCATAAGATTTGCTTCAATATTAACAATGCCCCAGCCCTCTATAAGGGATGGATAAACAGATACCCATGATTGCCTTAATATCTTCCATTTCTCTTCTTCTGATACAAATCCTTTAAATTCCACTAGCTGAGATACCTGTAATTTCTTCGCTAATTCCTTGAGAGCATTCTCATAATCACCTTTTCCTGCAATAACAAGTTGAATATCAGGAATTTTTTCCCTTAATTGAGGAAGTACTCTTATAAGATGCTGAACTGATTTATATTTTTTTAGACGCCCAATATATGTGATCTGAGGTTTTGTTGATTTTTCAATTCTATGCAGATATTCATAATCCCTATCTATACCACATTCAATCACCTTAATTCTTTCTTTCTTTATGCCTCTTCTAACAAGATCCTTTTTGGTAGAATCTGATATTGCCTCAAAATATGATCTTTTAAATATATGCTTTATTGGCTTCTCCATTAAATACACATAGGATGCAAAAATAAAATTTGTTTGATGATAAATTGTTTTACCAAAAATATGAGGGATTATTACCAAAACAGGAATATTTGTAAAAAGAGGAGTGAAAAAAGGCACCTTATTGATATCTTCTATAATTATATCTGGTTTCACATTTTTTATAATCCCTTTTATGTTTTTCATAACAGAGAAATTAAATGTCAATTCATGCCCTATATGAATATAGGTTATATTTCCTCTTTTTTCATACTCATCTCTATTATCATATTTTGATGTAAGAAAATAAACATTATGATCTTTGGATAAATATGAAGCAATTTTCTCAATATGAATTTCAGCCCCGCCATATAAAGGATTGCCTAAATCTCTCCAATTGATTATCAGAATATTCATCTATTTTCTCCTTAATAGAATAATTGCAAATATTATGATAAATACTGAAAGTGCTACTGCTGCAATTTTATAGATTATATTGCTAACAAAAAAGATTGAAACAATAAGCATTATATTAATAATTGGTATTAGAAAAAGAGAAATGGATGGTAATATACTTTTTAGACCATCCCCTATTTTACCCAATTCCTCATTTTTATCTGTTTCAACATTATTAATGACAAATTCATATTCATCAGGAGAATAATTATTTTCAAGCATACTTATTACATTATTAAAATCATTTTCCTCAATGCTCATTTCAATAATTGTTTTATTGGTTTTTTTCTCTTTAATAAATATTTTCATATTTCCACATTATAAGCAAAGGAAGAAAATACTGGATTCCTGCCTTCGCAGGAATGACAACCTAAAATGGATAAAAACAATTTTCTACAGAGAAAAACAATTAATAAAATCAATATATTCCTCAAATTGTACGGAATATTTTTTTCTACGGAGGAGGACAACGATAAGTATAATATATTCTTCGAATTACTCAGAATATACATCATTGATAACCGCTTTGTATGCTTGCAATTCGCAGCAGTTCGTCCGTTTGCTTGTGTGACGGAGTAGAAAAGATAAAATATAAATTAATATAATGTGCAATATATTCTTCGAATTACTCTTGCTCAATATATTCTTCGAATTACTCTTGCTCAATATATTCTTCGAATTACTCAGAATATACCTCCAATGATTGTGTGAAGGAGCGGAATATTCTATATTCTTATTGTTCAATATAATCCTCATAATTTATTATTCTTTCTTTTTATTTTTCATATTACTAACAAGGCGTTCAACATCCTGTGCAATAACCAATTCCTCATTTGTTGGAATAACAAGAACAGTTACTTTTGAATTCTCCGCACTAATAATACATTCCTTTCCTAAACAATTATTATTCTTTTCATCATCAAGTTCAATACCCATATATTCCATTCCTTTAAGGGATTTTTTTCTTATATGCATTTCATTCTCGCCAACTCCGGCTGTAAATACAATTGCATCAGGTCCATTAAGAACTGCAGAATATGATGCAATATAATTTCTAATTCTGTAAGAGAACATTTGAAGTGCAAGATTAGCTCTCTTATTCCCATTATCAGCCGCTTTTACTACTTCTCTCATATCACTGCTCACGCCTGAGACCCCAAGCAAACCTGAATGTTTGGTAAGAAGCGACTCTGCCTGTTCAATTGTTAAGTCCTCTCTATCCATGATCTTTAATATCACATCAGGATCAAGATTGCCGCTTCTTGTTCCCATCATTACGCCGGCAATGGTACTAAATCCCAATGATGTATCAATGGATTTCCCATTCTTAATAGCTGTTATTGATGCCCCATTTCCTATATGACAGGTTATCACCTTAAAATCATCAATATTTCTGTTCATAATCTCTGCTGCTCGTTTTGATACATAATAATGTGATGTACCATGAAATCCATATTTTCTAATCTTATGTTTTTCATAAAAAACATAAGGAATGGGAAAAACATAGGCTCGTTCAGGTAATGTTTGATGAAATGCTGTATCAAATACTGCTATCTGCGGTACATCAGGCAATTCTTTTATTGATGCATTTATACCTCTTAGATTATAGGGATTGTGAAGTGGTGCAATTTCAGAATATTCCTCAATTGCATCAATCACCTCATCATCTATTAGAACTGAAGCAGAAAATTTTTCTCCTCCATGAACAACCCTATGCCCCACTGCATCAATTTCATTAATACTCATTAAAACACCATACTTTTTATCTAATACAAGATTATGCATTTCAGCAATTGCTTTTGTATGACTGATAATTTCCTTATTAATTACAATTTCTTCTCCATCAAATCTTGTTTGTTTTATTGAAGAATCCACCACTCCTATCTTATCTACAAGACCCCTAACAAGGCACTTTTCTCCATTTGTATCAATTATCTGATATTTCAGAGAAGAACTTCCTGAATTAATAACAAGAATTTTCATTATTTACCTACTTTTCGTATGTTAAAAAACCCTTTTTTGTAATAAATCCATTTAATCCCTTTTCTCTCATCTGCACAATAAGATCAGGAACATTATATTCTGCCTCTGATATGCGATTCATTTCT
>JAUVJU010000192.1 GCA_030592285.1 Caldifarciminota bacterium | reverse complement strand
TAATATAATGAGTGTCTTTGATGCAATTGGAATTTATTACACTTGCTATTAGTTCATTTATTTGATTGTGTGAGGGAGCTGAAAAGAAAAGATAAGATAAGAAAAAGGGAAAGGAAAGAAATATATGATAAGATAATGCATAATACATTTTTCGAATTACTTAAAATGTACATCAGATTATTCCTGCTCAATACATTCCTCAGATTATTCGGAATGTACCTTTACTTGCGTGACGTAACATGCCATAGGCATGTCAGGAAAAGATTAGGATAATGTCCACTTATTTTATTTCAATAAATTCACTGCCCGAATGTCCAAATACTTCCGGCGTATACATTTCAAACACATTAGTAGGCGGCATAGTAAATGTCCCTGATACAATTGCTCTTATATAATATGAATATTCATGCTTACCCTTAGATAAATATATTGCACTTGCAATTGCTCTATCCATATAAAATTCTTCATGATTAAATCCACCCCATCTGTTCTTATCATAGTTTTGATTAGTTAAATTGATCTTTTCCGTAACAAAATTTCTTTTTACAATATCAAATCCAGCGGGAAGAGGATCATTGATTGTTACAAAAACCCTTGATTTATCAGATTTTATTTTTACAAGAACCTTGTATATTCCTCCCCTTTCAAATTCACTCACTTTTTTCCCGCTTAGATCATAAAATGTTTTGCTTATTTCAAAACCATTGTATAATGGTCTTATTTTACCTTTTCTTGCATATTTAAATCTTACAGTATAGAACAATCTTCCCTGACCTGTTTTAATTAATTGCAGGAGATTTTTACCTTCATTTAACTTATAACCGCTAATAATACCATCCTTGATCTTGTCATTTCTTCCTTTAAAATGTTCTTTCATTAACTGCTTATTATTAAGTAATACCTTTGCATCAAAATTTGGATATTCCTTTTCAAATGTTTTGAAATATGAATGCAATGCTTCTATAACCAATGCCGTTGTATGCGTGTTTACCCACATACCGTTTTTAATTCTCATTGCAAAAAAGTTCATTACCTTATCAGCATACTCAAAGTCCTTTTTCACAGCCAAAAGTGATTTCAATATCACACCTGAATTTTTCAATTCATTCTGAAACATCCAGCAATCGCTTCTACCATCATCAAAATATGCATAGACCGCCTCAATTCTAATTGATGATAATAATTCTGAGTAAAGAGTTTCGGTTTCTGTTTTCCTATCATACATATTAAGTGTTTCAAGTAATCGTCCCTTTGAAGATATATATAGAAAATCCCTATCCTGAAATACCTTACTCAGCTCATTTGAGTAATCCTTTTTATTAAACAGTGCCAATACATATATTGCATTACATTTTAGTGAATTCCTGGCATATTTTGAATATGCCCATACACTACTGAACTGAGAATATACAATCCTTTCAAGATACTGAATTCCTCTGTCAATCATTTCCTGAGGAACATTATAATTCTGCTTTTTAGCATGATAAAGTACATACATAGCATATATACTCAAATACTCACTTTCATAATAACTATCCTTATAGTATTTGAATCCGCCATTTTGTTTCTGATATTCATTAATCTCACTTACAACATTATTAACATATTTTCTTAATTTCTTACCTTTAATTGAAGATAAATTATATACATTAATAATTTTTTCACCAACCAAAAATGGTAAAATACGAGACATTCTCTGTTCAAGACATAAATACTGATAGTCAGCCAAATACTTAAGTGGCAATTGTATTTGTGCTATTTGTGATGAATTCAATGAATATGAAACTTCACTGCCATCCTTGATTATTTGCTTATCAATATTAATTATCTCATTAGCAGTATCTGTTGTAGAAGCAAATGTAGCAAAATATTCATATAGGTTTTTTGTAATCACAGGGATTGTTATTTTCACATAATCACTATAATCATTCTTTTTTGCATACATTGTAACGAATAGTGAATCAGTAAATGGTGATAATGCATCAAATCTGAATTCCGATTTATTATTAAGCGGTGTCTGTACTTTTGTTTTATCAGAACTAATTGATATATCGGTTTTATATATACCAGCAGTTATATCTCCCTTTACACCCGTATCATCCAAAATATTAAATGATAATTTAAATCTATCAAATGGGCGAAGGAATGATGGTAAAGTATGGCTAAGAAGTATTTTCTTGCTCACAATAAAGTTTTTGGAACTATATCCAAATTTATCATCCTTAATTAGTATAATACTTATTCTGAATTTTGTTGTATTATCGGGTAATTTAAATTTAATAACTCCATTAGAATTTTTGATAATGATCTTATTTTTATATAGAACAGTTTTCTTAAAATTAGAACGGATTTGAGGAGCATCAACTGTGCCAGGTGCTAATATCTGTTTTTTATCCTTTTCTTTTGTCATTACAGCTGATTTTGGCGATATAGCTGTTTTTTCCATTTCATAATCTCCACCAGCCATTCCATCCATTGCAAATCTTCCATTCCTACCTTTATAGTAATAATTCCTTGTAAAATTATATGTATTAAAATAATTAAATGTATTTGAATATGATGAATGGAATTGTGAAATGGGATTATACCATGAATAATTTGTAAGCATTAAAATTGATTCATCAACTACAGATATAATTGCATGAACATTTTCTCTGGTATCAGTTTTTATTGTGATTGTAACACTATCACCAGGCTGATATTCCTCTTCATCTGTTGATATTGTGCATTTAATTTCTTTTGTTCTATTACTCACTCTAACAAAGTGTGAATTCATTGTATGATCATTTGTAGAATCCTCAGATAATAATACTGTATTAATGTAAAACC
>JAUVJU010000130.1 GCA_030592285.1 Caldifarciminota bacterium | reverse complement strand
GCAACTTTTCTGATATCTTCAATATTAACCTGCTTGTCAAAATGTACCTGCAGATTTATTCCGCCTGTAAAATCTATACCGTAATTTAGTCCACCTCGTGCAATAATTGAAATAAGTCCAATTACTATTAATGATAATGAGATTATGTATGTAACTTTTCTATGTTTAACAAATTCAAATCTAGGGAATTTAATCTTCCTGAGAGCCATTTACGCCTCCTTATATCCTTATCTTCTTAACATCTTTATTTAGTGTAATAATATCAAAAATTACACGGGTAACCACAATTGCAGTAAAGAAACTTACCACAAGCCCTATACCAAGAGTGATTGCAAAACCCTTAATGGGTCCTGTTCCAAACCAATAGAGAATAATTGCAATTATAAATGTTGTTACATTTGCATCAAGAATTGTTGTAAATGCTTTGGAATAACCACTGGAAATAGCTGTTCTTATTGTTTTACCATAGCTCATCTCTTCTCTGATCCTTTCAAATATCAGTACATTAGCATCAACCGCAGTACCAATAATAAGTACTATTCCAGCAATACCCGGTAAAGTTAGTGTTGCCTTAAAAAGTGACAGTATAGCAAGAAGAATAATAAGATTCAAAACAAGTGCAAAGTTTGCTATCATTCCACTTATAGAGTAATAGATACCCATAAATATAAGTATTAATATCATACCTAATATAATTGATCTAATTCCATTTTCTATTGAATCCGAACCAAGTGATGGACCAACAGATCTTTCTTCAACAATTTTTACAGGAGCTGGCAATGCACCTGCCTTAAGAATTATTGAAAGATCCTTTGCATCATTAATAGTTGAACTACCACCTAAAGTAATTTGTGTATTGCCTGAAGGGATCCGCTCATTAACAACAGGGGCTGAAATAACCTTTCCATCAAGCACAAATGCAATGCGTTTTCCTACATTGGATCCTGTTATTGAAGCCCATTTACCTCTTGCCTGTCTTGTCATAACAAGATCAACCTTTACTCCCATAGGATTATTTTGTGTGCCTGTACCTGCTCTTGCATCCAGAATTGCATTTCCCTTTAATACTGCTTCATCTTCAATATAATAAATATCCTTTGTTTTTATTCCTTCCTTTTCTTTTTCTCTTCCCCAAAGTACAGTAAGTCCGGGTGGAAGCAATGCAATAAATTCATCGGAATTAACAATTCCCTCAACTGCTGAATAATTTTCAGGATAAACAAATAGATTAAATCCATTATAATCAATCATTATTGAAAGACGATCAACTGAAATAATTTCATTTTCTTCTTCTGTTTCCATCATTTTTTCATCATATTTACTTATAATTTCCTGAAATTGTGTATAGTCACCCAAAATTCTAAATTCAAGCTGAGCTGTTTTTCCGATTAATTCCTTTGCTCTCTGTCTATCAACTACTCCTGGAAGTTTAATTGAGATCCTATCTGAACCAAGTTTTTCAACCTGCGGTTCTGATACTCCAAACTGATCAATCCTGTTTCTAATTATTTCTATAGCTCTTTCTACAGATCCTCTTGATTCTTCCGGAGTTAATTTTGATTTATCTACTTCCAGAATAATATTCATTCCACCCTGAAGATCCAATCCCAGTTTCAATGCCTTACTTTTCATATTGGATAATTCATTTGGGCTCATTGTTATCTTCCTCTCTTCACTAAGTGAATAATAGGCAAATGTGTAATACAATTGAATTAAAGCTAAAATTATAACAACAGCTACAATAATTATGCGCCACCTTAAACCTGTACGCATCAACTCCTCCTTTAACATATTATTTATTAATTATTTAATTATTAAAGTATCATATCCCTTTGCTATTGTCAACGGGAACTGTTATTCCTCTTGAAAAAAATATTTTTATTCATAAAATAGAAGAATATTGAAAAATTTAATATGGAGGTTCTATGAAGGAACTATTGTCAGGTAATGAGGCTGTTGCACGGGGAGCATATGAAGGAGGTCTACATTTTGCAGTGGCATATCCTGGTACACCAAGTACCGAAATCCTCGAAAATATATCAAAATACAAGGAAATTAGATCTCAATGGGCAGTTAATGAAAAAACATCTATGGAGATTGGCTTGGGAGCCTCTTTTGGTGGTGCAAAAACTTTGATTGCAATGAAACATGTTGGCTTAAATGTTGCAGCAGATCCATTTTTCTCAATAGGTTATATTGGTGCAAGAGGTGCCATAGTTATTGTTACTGCGGATGATCCCGGTATGCATTCTTCTCAGAATGAGCAGGATAATAGAAATTATGCTCGTTCTGCAAAAATTCCAATGTTTGAGCCCACTGATAGTCAGGAAACAAAAGAATTTGTTAAGATTGCTCTTGGAATTAGTGAGGAATATGATACTCCTGTTATTATTAGAATCACAACAAGGATCTGTCATTCAAAATCTATTGTTGAATTTAATGATAGAAAAGAGTTTCCCATAAAGGGCTATGAAAAAAATGTTAGAAAAAATCTTATCTTACCAGCACATGCAAGAATCTTACATAAAAAAGCTGAAGAACGACTTATAAAACTGAGAGAATATTCCAATAATTTCAAATACAATACAATTGAATATAATGATAAGAAAATCGGAATAATCACATCAGGTATTTCATATCAATATGTAAAAGAAGCAATGCCCAATGCATCTGTTTTGAAAATTGGTTTTTCATGGCCATTACCTGATAAATTAATTAGAGAATTCGCTGATAATGTAGAAACCCTTTATGTTGTTGAAGAAAATGACCCATTTATGGAGACCGAAATAAAAGCAATGGGTATTAATATTATTGGAAAGGATATTATTCCAATAACTAATGAATTAAATCCAAGAATTGTTAAGGAAGCATTTAAAACAGTTGAACCATTTGCTCCTCTGGATATAAAAGAAAAAGCACCTATTAGACCACCTGCATTATGTCCAGGATGCCCTCATACATCTGTTTTTAGAGCAATTAATAAATTAAAGTTGATTGCAACCGGTGATATTGGATGTTATACATTGGGTGCATTACCTCCTCTTAGTGCAATGGATACATGTGTTGATATGGGTGCCTCCATAGGCAATGCATTTGGCATAGAGATATCACAACCAAAAAGTGATGCCCGAAAAATAGTTGCGGTGATTGGTGATTCAACATTCTATCATTCTGGGATAACCGGACTTATAGATGTTATATATAATAAGGGAAAAATTACATTAATTATTCTCGATAATTCAATAACAGCAATGACGGGTCATCAGGATAATCCTGGAACAGGTAAAACACTTATGGGAGAAGACACAGTCAAAATGGATTTGAAGAAACTTGTTGAAGGTCTTGGAATTAAACATGTTTATGAGATCAATTCATATGAACTTGAAGGTGTAGAAGAACTTATTAAACGGGAAACTAATAGAGATGAACCAAGCGTGATTATTGCAAGAAATCCATGTGTACTTTTACCTGAAATCAGGAAAAAACCAAAAGATAAATATAGAGTTGATCCTGATAAGTGTACAGGCTGTCAATTGTGTGTAAAATTGGGATGCCCTGCAATTTCATTTGATAAATCCACAAAAAAGGCATCCATAAGTGAACAGTATTGTGTTGGCTGCACACTTTGTGTTCAATCATGTAAATTTGATGCAATTAATAAAATAGAGGGGTCATTATGAATAAAAGAGTAATAATCTCCGGTGTAGGAGGTCAGGGAATACTTCTTGCAAGCGATATATTATCTGATGTCTGTTTAAAAGCAGGCTTTGATGTTAAAAAAAGTGAAGTTCATGGCATGTCTCAACGAGGCGGCAATGTTGTTAGTCATGTTGTTTTTGGTGAAAAGGTTTATTCTCCTCTTATTAGCGAAGGTGATGCAGATGTTATTCTTTCATTTGAAAAAGTGGAAGCATTAAGAAATATTGATTTTGTGAAAAAAGATGGGGTTATGATAATCAATGATCTGGAGATCTACCCTCTTCCTGTTTCCTGTGGATTAGCGGATTACCCCAAAAATCCTATTGGTGAAATAAAAGAACATTTGAAGAATGTTATTGTTATTAATGGACAGGAAGAAGCAGAAAAATTGGGAAATATTAAGGTTATGAATGTGATCCTTCTTGGTGTTTTAGCAAGTCATCTTGATATTGATAAAGATGCATTTATTCAAACAATAAGGGAAAAGGTTCCTCAAAAAACCATTGATCTGAATTTAAAAGCATTTGATGTAGGATATAATTATAAAGGATAAGCTTTGGCTTATCCTTTATTTTCCAGAATATTTTTTAATTCATCTGTTTTCTTTTCATAGTATTTTATAGCATTCTCAATATCTCCGATTCTATCATAAACAGAAGCAATTTCCTCATTTGGGATATTTTCTTTTTTAATTACCTTTTTTCCAATTTTTGTATAAATCTTTTCAAGTAATTTTGAAACATGTTCCTCAATATATCCATTTTCCATTAATTGAAATAATATCTTCTCTGATTCCTCATTTTCATTTAAGCCCTCTAATGCCTCCGCTTTAAAAAACAAGAGTTCCTCTGATTCATTATTATTAAGAAGCTCATTAATTACATCCAGTGCTTCAACATATAATTCCTGCTTCAAATATAATTTCGCCATTGTGATTGTTTTAAACATTTATAACCTTTATTATTTATATGATTCCAATATATCATTATAAACACTTTCAAAGACATTTTCCATTTTCATTTCATCCAAATGTAAATAGTAATTGGGAATCTCATCTAATAAAATATTGAAATCCATAATATTGACACAAAAACTAATTCCTGTCATATAATAAACAGTAAATTCATTATCATTTTCATTTGGTTGCTCCTCTGCACTTCCCCGAATATTCTTTATATATTGATTTACTGAATTATGATTGATCTCAATATTTTTATTATAATCAATAAATGCATGAGCAATATGTCTTGGTGTATTTACATCAATCATTATATATAATGCCTTAGGATCAATCTTTAATAATTCCTTTTTTGTTTTTACAGGTAAATCCATAAGAATCACATCTGCTGCTTTTGCATCCGGGCTATTTACCATTTCTTCAATAAATAGATGTAATGCAATCAAATAATTTTTTACAGCAGCATTTCTATCTTCCAAAAGATAATAAATCTTACCAATTGAATAATATATTTCCTTATTCATTTTATCTTTCTCTAATGCTTTACCCAATACTATCAATGAATCTAAATAGTTCCCTGCATTTTTCAGTTTTTGGGCATTTTGTATAAAATCATTTGTTTTCATATTTTTCCTTGCTTTTTATTATATATCTAATTTATTCTTTCCTACTATATAATGAGCATTAATAATTGTCAATGAATAAAATTATTTTTTTGCTATTGCAATGAAATTACAATAGAATATAATTAATTATAGGGTAAAAAAGAGGAGGATGTTATGAAAAAAATAGTATTAATTATTATATTGATCATATTATTTGGTTTATCT
>JAUVJU010000132.1 GCA_030592285.1 Caldifarciminota bacterium | reverse complement strand
CCCTACGACAAATTTGTCTTTTTCACTTCCTTCCCATACTTTCTAGTACTTTTAACTTTTAATAATAACATCATTATTTTTTTCTTCAATGGATATTATACGACACACGATGACAGTAAGATAAGAATAAAGGGGTCGGAGGTTGGAAATTTGTAATTATCATCATCATGTCCTGAAAGAGCAAAATGGGTAAATGAAATTGTAATAACGAAATAAAATAGAAATATTAAGAATATTGCTTGAAAAAGTAGAAAAATATCTCTTTATAAACGGTGTAGATTGATATATAATAAATGAAATAAAATCGGAGGAAAGGTGGTTGTGGAAAATAAGGATTATTTTAAATTTTTGGGGGAGTTGAAAAGTAAGATAAGACAAGCACAGAATAAGACATATAGATTGGTTAATAAAGAGCTTATCGGTCTTTATTGGAACATAGGAAAATCTATAGTGAGTAAACAAGAAAAGCTAGGTTGGGGACAAAAAATCATTCAACAACTTTCAGAGGATCTACAAAAGGAATTTCCTAAAAACAGTGGCTTTTCAGAGAGAAACTTAAAATACATGAGGAAATTCTATCTTGAATACAAAGAAAAATCAAAAGTGCAACCACTGGTTGCACAAGTTCCATGGAGTCACAATCTAATAATATTAGATAAGATTAAAAACAAATATGAAAAGGAATACTATTTAAGAATGATATTAAAGAATGGTTGGAGCAAGAGAATATTAGTTCATCAAATAGAAACAAAATCTTTTGAACGATTTTTAATAGATAACAAAAGCCATAATTTTAGTAAGACACTTCCAGTAAAAATATCAAATAGCATAAAATCAATTATAAAAGACGCATATATACTTGATTATCTTGAAATATCTGAAAATGTAAAAGAAAGGGAATTAGAGAAAAGCATTTTAGAAGATATAAAAGCATTCTTATTAGAACTTGGGAGTGGATTTACCTTTATTGGTAATCAATATAAAATTATACTTGATGAAAATGAATATTTCATTGATTTGCTATTTTATCATCGCTATTTAAAGTGCCTAATAGCAATTGATCTAAAAACAGGTAAATTTATACCTGAATATGCTGGAAAAATGAATTTTTATCTGAATCTTCTTGATGATAAAGTCAAATTGAAAGACGAAAATCCGTCAATAGGAATTATTCTCTGTAAAGAAAAAAGGAATATTGTTGTGGAGTATGCATTAAGAAATATAAAAAAACCTGTAGGTGTATCAAAATATTATTTAACAAAAAAATTACCTGCAGATTTATCAAAGCAATTACCATCTGTTTCAATTATTGAAAAGAAATTAAAAAGTTTAAAGAAAAAGCAGAAAAATACTAAAAATTCACACCCAAAAACAGATGTGTGACATTTGGAGAATTTGTTAAAAGGATGAATTATGAATAAATGGTCAAAGTGGAAGAAATTTTCAGAAGATAATTTAAAGGAGAATCCGAAAGAGCCGGGGATATACAAGATCAGGATTCAGGGGATTAAGATTAGTAGATTTTTAGGGGAAGATAAAAATGGGATATTATCTATTGGAAAATCAAAAAACATTAAACAAAGATTAAAGCAATTTTATAAAGGATTTACAGAAAAGAAATATCATTCTGAAGGGAAAACATTATTTATCATTGCACAAAAACATCCAAGTTGGATGAAATTGCATATAAATCATCTGGAATATTCATATTGCTTGACCAAAACTGACGAGCAGGCAATTGAATATGAGGAATTGGAGATCAAGAAATATTTCAATAAATTCGGTGAAGTCCCCCCTCTTAATAGTATTATTCCGAAAAAATATTTGTAGGGGCATCCCCCTGTGGTTGCCCTAATGTCTTAATAAAAAGAATTTTGGGGACGGTGGTTGAAAGAGTAGAAAAATCAGGGGAATCTATAAACCATCCTCAAAAAACAAGAAAAAAGGGTCCCAGAATGCAATTATACAGATACGCAAACAAAATTAATTTGACAAAGAATAAGAGTTATGCTATACTTTTATTAAGAAAAGTAGTTAGTGTATGGAATAAAGGATGGATTAGTTTATGAAAAATAGTATAAATAACTTTGCATTTATTGATAACCAAAATTTGTATTTATCAATAAAAAACATGGGATGGATACTTGATTTTAAACGATTTAGAATATATTTGAGAGATAAATACAATGTAAAAAAAGCTTTCCTATTTATTGGTTATATACAAAAAAATCAGGTTTTATACACAAAATTGCAACAAAGTGGATATATTTTAGTATTTAAACCAATCTTATATTTACCAAAAGGAAAAATTAAAGGAAATGTTGATGCTGAACTTGTATTGCAAACAATGATTGAATATTATAATTACGATAAAGCAATTATTGTTACAGGGGATGGTGATTTCTTTTGTTTGATTGAATATCTTATAAAACAGAATAAATTAGAAAAGTTAATAATTCCAAACAGGTACTCATATTCATCTTTATACAAAAACCACCAAGAATATATATCTTTTATGAATAGTTTAAATAAAAAAGTGGGGTACAAATAAAAAGAGAGGCATTAACGCGGGACAAAACCCTTTGTCTAGCCTCTCATCGTGACTAATATTAATATAATCTGAATAATAGAAAAAGTCAAGAGGTAAATTTCAGGGTGAATTCCATGGGATGGATATGGTGGTCGAAGATTCGCCGCGTCAGGGTGGGGAAGAAAAGAATATTGAAAAGATTAATAAGAAGCAAAGAACATGAATATTATATCATCACTTGAAATAAATTATTACTGTGATACAATCTTATTATGAGGAAATTCGTAGTACTAATATCATTGATTGCTGTTTTATTCCATAGTAATGTTGTTTTATTAGGAGCAGAGAATAGTAAGGATTGGAATGAATATAAAGTGAATTTTAATTATTCAAAAGAAGATTTGCAGAAAAATCTCATTAATGATGAAATAAAAATAAAACATTACGGTAATTCAAAAAATGATAAATATGATGTTTTCTTATTAATGAATGAGAATGAAGATTCCTTATTGATAATTAATATAATTAAGAAGAGAACCGAAAAAAAGAATGCATGTCTCTTGGATTTAGAAGATTTTTTGAACAACCTTATTATTTTATCAGGAAGTTGTTTGCTCGGAGCGAAATTAGCAACTGGAATTGCAATGCTTACATCAACAGGTAATGGTGAAAATAGCAAAACACTTTATTTAACAATATTAATTACTTCAATTATAGCACCATAATTATTAACAAAAATAACTTTAAAACTAAATCAAGAACCCCCACTATATATATTTGAAATGAAAAACGAAAAAGAATTATGTTTTGATGTTGCAATTAATAATATTAAATCTGATCAACTTATTTATGGAAATAGAAAACAGATACGAGTTGATTTGAAAGAGTATTCTTCATTTCTTAAAGATGAATTTAATCAAATAGAATTAACTAATATTAAGAATAGAATTAAAATTATGATTAAAATGGAATCAGAATGATAAAAAGGATATTATTGATTGTAATAATTATCAGTTATTGTAATCTTGGAGCAGGAACGGGACCCCAAACAAAAAGTTTCTCAGATAAGAAATTTCAATACTTAATAAAAATTGAAAAAAAGCCAATAGAGGAAAATCCAATTATAATAATTAGATTTTATAAAAAAGATTATACTTCAAAATTGGCATCATATTATGCTAGTATGATTGGATTTTATGGAGTAGGTTATTTTTTGTTTCAAAATGGTATGGATGGTGATTATGACCCTGGGCATTATTCCCCGACAACTTGTACTGGTCCAAATGTCAACTGCATGGAAGTTTATTCCTGTTGTTTGATTTCATTTATTGCTGGTACTGTTTTGGGAGCTGGCACAAGATGATTATTTTCTTCTAATGAAATAAGAAATGATAGTTATACTAAAAGGGGAATAGATAAAATAGATTTCAGTATATATAGTAATAAATCTAACATAGTACTCAAGAAAAGAGCAAAAGAAGGTACGGATTATCTTAAAATAAATCTTAAATCCTTTGTAAATCCTGTGCCAGATAGTTCATTAATTACAATAAAAGCAAATAATGTAGTGATTTTTAATTATCTTTATTTGAATAAGATTAGTAGAGATAAACGCTTTAATGAATATTAGTAAAATATACTCCATGGGTCGGAGGTTGGAAATTTGTAATTATGATAGAAGAGCAAGAGGGCACGCAACATATTCTTCGGATTACTCAGAATATATCCTCAAATTATTAATGACGCACATATTCCTCGAATTACTCAGAATATATCCTCGAATTACTAATGACGCACATATTCCTCGAATTACTCGGAATATGCCTATGGTAGAGAAGAAGAGACCCTTCGGCTTGGCTCATGGCATGCTCAGGATTTTGAAGGGGATGCTTGTTGATTTCATGAAAAACCATTTGACTTGTTCGTATAAAATGTATACACTTATCTATAAGTATTGATAAAACATACGGAGAAAGCTAAATGAACAAAAAACAAGATCTCATAAATTTTTTTCAGAGCAATGGTGGGATAGTCAGGTTTTCAACTATTCTAAAAGCAGGTTTTCATTCTGATTCAATTAATAGTATTCTGAAAGATAAGAAAATCAGAAAGATTGCCAGAGGACTGTATATGCTAAATGATTATCAAATTAGGGAATATCCTGATCTTGTCATGGCATCTTTTCAGGCACAAAGAGGTATTATTTGTCTTCTTTCAGCTCTTTCTTTTCATGAGGTGACAATTGAAATTCCCAAATTTGTGGATATAGCTATTTCTCGAAATACCCATGCTTACAAAATTCAGTATCCTCCTGTAAAATTTTATCATTTTGATTCTAAGTCATGGAAAGTTGGGATTGAAGAGCATATAGTAGGAGATTATAAAATAAGGGTATATAGTCTTGCAAAAACGATTGCCGATTGTTTCAAATTTAGAAATAGAATTGGTATGAATGTTGTTAGAGAATCTCTTAAAACGGCTGTTACAGAAAAGCATGTAAAACCAACAGAAATTATGAAATATGCTAAAATTTGTCGTGTTGACAATATCATAAAACCAATACTGGAGACTATACTTTGAATAGGAATGTTAAGAATTTACCTGCATCTATACGAGAGCAACTTACAAATAAAGCAAAAGAAACTAATTGCTCATTTTCAGAAATTTTGCAATATTATGGTATAGAAAGATTTCTTTATAGATTTAGTCAT
>JAUVJU010000058.1 GCA_030592285.1 Caldifarciminota bacterium | reverse complement strand
TGATTCAACAATATATAATCAAATTGTTTATCTTGAGTAAATATCTTATTCAATACCTGCATATCTGTTCGTGCTTTGCCAAATGGAATGATTTTGCCTTCTTCATTATATATAAGTATTGGTTTTATTCTCATTAAACTGCCTATCAATGCCTTTCCTTTACCCAATCTGCCCATTCTTGAAAGATATTGTAAATCATTTAAAATCATAAAATAATTTATTTTATTTCTTATATTGTTACATTCATTTTTTAAATTCTCAAAATCCATACCTTCTTTTGCTTTCTTTGCTAAAAGCATTGCAAGCAATGCTTCTCCTGATGAAGTCATAAGTGAATTAACAACAAAGATCTTTTTATTCTTAATTTTTTCTGCTGCCTTTTTAGCATTATTAAATGTCCCGCTCATTCCACCAGATAAATGTATTGAAATAATTTCATCAGCATCCATATTCTTATATATATTCTCTAACTTTTGCTGTGAAAGCAGAGAAGTACTTGGCTTCTCTTTTCTCAATCTATCATTGAATGTTTTATAATCCATATCCCGCACATCCTCTTCATCAAAATATACACCATGTCTTAATAATACAATATCCAGTTCATCTAATAAAGTTCTGTCTAAAAACATGGCATCATCTACAATAATTTTTACCATTTATACCTCCTATTCAAATGAAAGTATAGCAATAAAATTTGCTTTACCAACATTATATATGTCAATTTCAATATCAGGAAATGTATTTTTTATTATTTCAATTATGTGTTCATCAATGTATTTTTCATTAATATATGCAGTTATCAAACTGTAATTACATCTTATAGCATTTATGGTTTTCATTATACATTCCTGTAAATCACTATTATTAACAAGTACATTGTTTTTATCCATTGAAATAAAATCATTCTTATCAATGTTCTTATCACCGAACTTACATGTTTTAGTACTAATATTAATAGTAATAATTTTATTGTTATCAGATAATTTTACACCTCTTTTAATTGTATCAATACTCTTCATACTATCTACATTGAATAATGAATTGAGTAAATAAACTTCATTTCTAAAACTAATAATTTCACCATGAATCTTTGAATTGTTAATTGCTTGTTTTGTCACCATTTCAAGATTTTTATCAGCAATAAGAAATAATATATCTTTCAATTTATTTTCCTTAATTAATTTATTTATATCTTTCAATGTCGGATTATCAACAAAATAAATTTTATTTATATTGAATTCTCTTATAAATGGTTCAAATCCATAGTTCTTTATAAGCACAATAATATCAAAGTCCTTATCCATACTATTTACAACATTATCTCTTTGTGTCTGCATATTCTCAATAAACAGATTTTCTACTTTGCTTATGCATTTATTGATCTCATTTAATAATTCATCAGGATTATTTGTATGAATATGAACCTTTGATGCAATATTAGTATCAACAATAATAATACTATCTCCATATTGTTTAAGTATTGAGTTTAATAATTCACGATTATTATTTTTAACAATAAATTCAACATCATAAATATATTTTATTTTTCTTTTCCATACAGATGAAAGATCCGGAAATTTAAATCCATTTGAAAGATTAATTAAATTAGACAAATTGATTTTTGCAGTTATGCTATTAAGTCTTTTGCTTATAATTTTATTGATTTTTGGAAATGTGTTCATATTGGGAATAATAGATGTTAAATTTATTGTATTCTCTTTTGTTTGATAAGATGTATATTCTGAATTTAATAAATACTCATCATACATGGCTTCTAATATATATATAAAGCCCTGTCCCCCAGAATCAACAACACCTGCTTTTTTGAGTATTGGCAGCATATCAGGTGTTTTTGCCAATGTATCCCTTGCACATTCTAATCCTTTCTCAAAGACTTTTTCAGCAGGCAGAATATTTTTATATTTTATCATACATTCTGCTGTATTCTCCATTACAGTAATTATTGTTCCTTCAACCGGATTATCAAGACAATTTCTTGCATTTCTACATCCAATTGTAAATGCATCAATAAACTCATCGGAAGATATATTATTATTTTTGAAATATTCTAAAAAGCCCTTAATAAACATAGATAGAATAGTTCCCGAATTACCTCTGCTGGATAATACTGTATTATTTGCAATTATTTTCAGTGTATTTGTATTGTATTTTTCAAATTCCCCATTATTTAATGAATTCTTTAATGTAAAATACATGTTTGTACCAGTATCACCATCAGGCACTGGAAAAACATTTAATGAATCTACATAATCCTTATTTTTATAAAGATTTTCCATTCCTGAAAGAAGAATTTTAATCATTAATTCAATTGATATTAAATTATTCATTTTATTTCCTTATAATCATTTAACTCATTCTGTCATTATCAAATATTAATTTATTAATCAGTGCCCTCAAAGTATAATTATTGTTATGTGTTAATCTCCTTATAATAAATATAATAAAAAGCAATAAGGCAATAATAAACATAGTATTATTATACATGAAAAATGTTACAATGGGCAGTAAAAAGAAAAGGATTAATCCTGCAATTGTACTATCCTTTTTAATTAAAAAAACTGTTATAAAGAATGGAAAACATATAAAAATACTTAATGGAAATAGTGTAAATATAGTTCCCAAAGAAGTACCCACACCTTTTCCACCATTAAATTTTTTAAATATGGACCAATTATGTCCTATTGTAAATGAAACAGCAAACAAGATAATTGCCCAATCAGGTGTTATGAAAAAATGTTTTACTAATAGTATGGGAATTGCTGCTTTTAAACAATCTAATAAACCTGTCATTATTCCATAGAATAAACCAAGATTTTTTGTTACATTTGCTGCTCCGGGATTTGTACTGCCTGATTTTGTAATATCAATACCCTTTAGCTTACTAACAAATACCGCGAAAAGAACACTCCCAATAATATAACCCAAAATAATAATTGGGATAAGATAAATAATATTACTAATTACTATTTTATTAATAATTGTCTCCCATTTATCCTATAAAGATAACTTTTTATATTCAAATGTTTAACCTGATAAATAGTCATCTTTGTTTTATATGATAAGTATAATCTTTTTTATTCTTTTTGCAATATTTATAGATACTATTTATTTAAATAATTTTCCCAGATTTCTTTTGTAATATTACTAACATTTTCATTGTATTCATTCATCTTTTCTAAGTATATTGGATCATTTATAGCTTGTTTTGCCTGTTCATCAATTGGAATTGCTCCAGTTTCTTTTATTATATTATGGGCAAATTTATGATGATCTCTTATTGGACAAGGCGTTATCCAATTATTAATTTCTTTACCATGTTTTTCAAATCCATATTCAAATTGCCATTTTCTGATCTTCTTAAACAAATCAGTACAAAGAACATCATTTAAAGATCCGCCATTTTTGTATATTGTATTAATGTTTGTCTCTGAATATGGGAAAAATACACATGGTGTTACATTGCCATTCCATTCTATATACATATACCCGCCATCCTTTCTACCTCCTGCAATACACCCCCTTGAATACATTCCGCCATTCCAGAAATCAATATAAAATAGATTCTTATTATGTATTAAATATTGTTCTCTTTCAAACATCCATTTTCTCTGCTCAGGTGTGATTAAAAGATCAAGAACGGGAACTCTTCCTATAGGCATATACTGAAATATCCAACCATAAGATACTCCTTGTTTATTGAAAAAATAATCAATAAACTCATCACTTAATAATAATTCAGCATTATTTCTTGTCGCTGTTACAGATATACCAAATGGCACACCATTGTTTCTCAATCTTTCCATTGTTTTAAGAATTTTCTTAAATACTCCTTTCCCTCTTCTTTCATCTGTTTGTTCTTCAAATCCTTCAACGGAAATAGCAGGTGTTACATTTCCCAATTCAGATAATTTGTGTGCAATTTCATCTGTTATTAATGTTCCATTTGTATATACTAAGAAATAATTATCATTATACTCTTTAAAAATATCCAAAATTGTTTTATTTTTTGATTTCCATAAAAAGGGTTCTCCTCCTGAAATAACTGTGAAGTGAGAATCCCATAAATCTCTTTTTTCCTGCATTATTTTGCTAAATACATTATAATCCAAATGAATATTCATAGATTCTTCTTTTGAACTTGCTGCATAACAGCCAGTACACTTTAAATTACACTTTTTTGTTGGACTTATTGTTATAAATGAAGGAACTTCTTTTTTAAATTTAGAATTCGGATTAAATTCATTATTAAGAATTACTGTTTTTATAAATACATCTAATAATTTTTTTCTGACTGAAATAGAAACATTTTTATTTGATAATGCTTTGTCAATAAATAATAATAAATTATTAAATATTTTATGCTGCTCTATTCTTATTTTTTTTGTACATTCAGAAGAATTTTTAACAATATTCTTGTATGAATATATATCAACACATTTTAATATTATTTGCCTTAATTTATTGTTTTCTATTATTTTATTTAATATTATTTGCATTAGTTTACTTAGGATTTTTTTTGTATTTTTCATTTTTATCCTTTGTTAATCATTAATCAAAGCATATAGTTTCTCTTGCGGCTTATGCTTCTTATTTATTTCTTTTATTATTTTATTTTCAAATACTTGTATTTTTTTGCCTGCAAATGCATGAAAAATTTGTTCTTTATTTTTAAAATAATGATATATTAAATTCTTGGCTTTATATAATGCTTTAGCAATCTTATTCTTTGTTGTTTTGTGAAATCCAAATCTTGTAAAAATTATTTTGTGTAATTTAATTATAATTTCTTTGGCATCTGTCTTTATATTTATCATTTCTACCTTTTTTGTATTGTTCGACCATAATCGTTTTATAGTCTAATATAACATTTTTTTCCCATTTGTCAAGGTTTGTTTTTTTCACGGAATAATTAATGTAAAAAATATATATCCAATCAAAGTAAATCATTTTAATAAATAGGGTGAATTTACCAATAGTTGATAAAAAAGCAATTTATATTGACAATATCTAATTATCTTTTATTATAATAATTGAAATTGAATAGAATTGCTATAAGTAAATAATTTTACACAGTATATTAGGAAAATGGAAATAATGGAAAACAATAATATCAATTATTATTATAGTAATGCAAAAAACAGTAAACCGATAATACTTTTTCTGCATGGATTGGGGGGAACAGGATATGCTTTTAGAAAGTATTTCACTATTTTAAAAAATAATAAAGATTCTTATTTATCTCCAGATCATCCATTTCATGGTAGAACAACAATACAAAACATAGACAATTATATTGATTGTTTAATAAGATTTATTGAAAATAATCATAATAAAGATGTTATTATTGTTGCTCACTGTTATGGAACTGAAATAGCAAAACAAATTATTTTAACAGGTAAATTAAAAATACATAAGATTATATTATTTAACCCTTTGATTGATATAATCAAACAATCAAGTGGACTTTTAAAGTTTTTGTATAATTATAATTGCATATTGAATGCTTCAACAATTTTGAAATGGCTTCCTAAATTGCATCATTATCCTGATTATGCTTCCATTGGGAACAAACCATATATTGTTTATTGGTTAAATGATATGACACATGTTAATATAGAAAAATACATTGAATTACAAAAAGGTTTAAAGTATATAACATTCAATAATGACAAATGGATAAATGATTCACATATTATTCTTGGCAATAAAGATACAATAACTAATGCTGAAAATACACTAAGTTTAGTAAAAAATATGCAAACCAATACATTGATATTGGAAGGCAATCATTTATTGCCTTTGATTAATTACAAAAAAACTGAACAAATACTTGTTGATTTATTAAATAATTGAATTATACTAATTATTATGTCAAAGATAAATAAAGAAAATAGCAATCAAAATCATTTACGCATTATGTATGGAATTGGCGGACATGGAAATGGACACATAACAAGAAGTGCCTATGTTGCTGAATATTTACAAAAACTCAATCACAAAGTTAAAATATTAACTTTTGGACAGGGAAGTGATTATATTAGGAAATATTATCCTGATTATGATTTTATTGATATTTCCGGATTTAATTTATATTATAGAAATGGTACATTAAGACCATATAAAACATTTTATGAATTTATAAGACATATTCCAATATACCTATTTAAGAATTTCTTTATTTTTATAAAAATACTAATTGAATTCCAGCCGGATATTATTATTTCCGATTTTGAGCCATTTACACAGATCCTTGCTAAAACACTGAATATCCCTCTTGTTGGAATAGATAATATTGTAGCAACTATAAGACCGGAAAAAAGACCTGTAAAAATTGTATCACGGGAATTATGGTTCACAAATTCAACAATTCGTTTGTTCACAAGAAATGCAAGGTATTATTTTATTTTATCATTTGCTCCAGAACTAATAAAAATTAAAAAACGGGAAACCAATATAATAATTGCTCAGCCAATAATCAGAGAAAATGTTATTGAGAAAAGAATGCATACAAGAGATAATGGTTTCATACTTGTATATCAAACATCTGATACTACAATTGATCAAATTAATAAATTAGCAGAATCATTTTCTGACATTAAATTTATTATTTATGGATTAAATGTTCAAAATAGAAATAATATAATAAAAAAGCAATTGTCATATACTGAGTTCATTGATGATTTATCAGAATGTTCAGGCATTATATGCAATGGTGGATTTTCTCTTCTTAGTGAAGCAATATACTTAAAAAAACCTATATTTGCAATGCCCATAAAGGGACAATATGAACAAAGAGTTAATGCATCATTTATAGAAAAAAAGGGATATGGTGTTTTTAATAAGAATTTTGATGCTGATAAATTCAGATATTTCATAAATAATATTGATAAATTTCATAAAAATCTGGAAAATTATCAACAGATTGATAACAATGATTTTCTATCCAAATTGAATAGTGTTATAGAAAAAATTGGTAAAAAGAGAATTAAACCGGACTATGGGTATTTCTTTGCAAGAATAATAAATATCTGGTATGTAAAGTTTATTGTTTATATCATTAAAAAAATATCTCTATATAAAAACAAGAATAAATAGAACCCTATTTCCTTGAATACACATTGGTTTTCATATTGCCGAAACCTTTCTTTTGATAAAGCATAAATCCTATACCCGCAACATTTGCAGCATTATCAGTACAATAGCACAATTTCGGCACATACAATGTCTTTCCTGTTTTTATGCTATATTCCTTTAATTTATCCCTTAATCTTATATTTGCAGAAACCCCGCCAGCAAGCGATAATATATTAATATTAAATTCTTCTGATGCAGAAATTACTTTATGAATAAGTTGATCAACAATTGCTTCCTGTAATGAAGCAGTAATATGTGATAAATTTTCATTAATGAAATCATTATCTTTATCATTAAGATAATACAATACAGATGTTTTAAGTCCACTAAATGAAAAATCAAAGTTTTTTATCTTTGCTCTGGGAAATCTATGAAAATTAGTATTGCCATTAATTGAGTGTTTTTCAATTGATGGACCTCCTGGATATCCCAATTTGAGCATTTTTGCACATTTATCAAATGCTTCTCCAGCTGCATCATCAATGGTTTTTCCAATCAATTCTGTTTTGAATTCTTTATTAACAATAAATAATGATGTATGCCCACCTGATGCCACAAGTGATAATAATGGAAAATTCAAATTACCATGTGTCAAAACATTAGCATATATATGAGCATCAACATGATTAACAGGAATAAATGGTTTATTATAATGTAATGATAATCCCTTTGCAAACATTAGTCCTGTCATTAATGAACCAATAAGCCCTGGACCATTTACAACACTAATTGCATCAATTTTATTTATATCAATGCCGGATTTATCAATTGCTTCATAATATACCGTATCAATGAATTCAGCATGTTCCCTTGAAGATATATCAGGTACAACACCGCCAAATTTCCCATGTATATGCTGTGTTCTTACAATGTTTGATAATACTTCCCTTCCATCCTTAACAAGTGCAATGGATGTTTCATCACAGGATGTTTCAATACCAAGGATTACTGTCATTCAGCAATGATCTCCAGCGTATCAGGAATCACCGATAAAACCTTTATATTCTTATATCTTAAATTCAAAGGATATTTAAATATCCCTTTCTTCCTTATATTTGATACATCAATAAGGGGGGCTAATTCACCTGCAAATAGATTTTTTACAATTTCCTTTGGTCCCTCAATTTCAACAGTAAGATACATTGAATCAGGACTAATCCTATATTTTGAAGGGACATTCAATAATTCAACAGGCACACTATCAAATCTTCTTTTCATTAATTTATCAACAGGTATTGTTACATCAATAACTTTGGGTTCAACAGTAATAAATTGATAATTATGTTTTATCAATGCCTTTTCTGAAAAGTTTTTTGTTGCATTCTCCAAATTTATTGAACTGGTTTCAATATGAAAGATTTTCTCAATTAATGATTTACCACCTGTTATTGTCACTTTTTCTGGCTTATATATAATCTCCCCTGAACGAACATATCCACTTGCAGGATTGTTTTCCAGTACAGGAACAACAGGAACATCTTTTGTTCTTAAACTGTCCATTGATAAAATAATTGCTTTTTCCTTAATGCGTAATATGTTCATCTCTTCCTCAACAAGAGGTATAGTTATCATTGAATTATCAATATTAATAATTAAATTCTCATTTGGTTCAATATTAAAATCATTAAGATTAATTTCCACAATCACCTTTCTTCTGAATAATTTCATAAGAATAAATTCCATACTCTTGCCTTCAAGTATTATCTCGGTCTCTAATTGATTCATTGATGTAATTATAAGAGAATCAGGAATATTTCTGAGTATAATATCAGCTGTTTTCTCTATCTGAACATCTCTGCTTAACATTGCATTTAACCACATAAAAATCGCAATAATTAATGCTATGCTTTTTATTAATTTATTCTTCTCAAAAAATGCTTTAATATTCATAAATACATATTAAGATAAATATATATAATGTCAAGGGACGGGCATTCACATTTTATAAATAAGTAATGGGATGGTCGTTCACATATTATAAATACTTCTTAGGATTTACAAAATTTGAACAACCGTCCCTTCTTATCTTTCTTCTCTTTTCTTCTTTTCTTTTATTTTTTCCTCTTTTCTTCACTAGCGTACCAGCACACTCAGAAACCAATATACCTATTCTTCTCAGAAAAACAATCCTATACTAACCTTATGTACCGGTTCCAAATCCTGCACTCCTGAATAACTATAATCAACTGATATATGTTCTGTTTCAATGCCTATTCCACCTGATATACTGTTCCCATTATATCCAAGCCGTATGGGTATCATTGGAAGTATATATAGTTCTGCTCCTGCTTTATATACCATATCAGTATTATCTCCAATATATTTACATATTGCCCCTTCAATATTAAATGCATTCTCTCCCAATTTAGGTATATCTAAACTCATTCCAATTCCTATCTCTGCTATCATATCTGTATTTTCTGAATAACCTGTATTCCAATCATATGTTGTTCCCATAATATCCTTTATTACTACTGCTGAACCAATACTATTTATTATTGGTATATTAATTTCTTTTAATACAGTAATGCCTGCATCAAATCCCAATCCTTTAACTGAATAATCAAGTAGATTTCCATGTGTATATTTAACTAACATCCCTATGCTTACAATGCTTTTTGACAATGATAAACCTAATGCATATTCATTCATACTCATATTAGTATTACCATTATATATGATTTCCTGAAAATTGGTCCCATCTATTGTATCTCCTGCTTCTGTTACAGGAATACCATCTATCCATAATCTGTTCCATGATAATCCCATTCCTATATTCATTCCTTTGAATTTTACAGGCACTCCCATTGCTATATAATCATTCCATTGATTATAGTTCATCTCAGAATGTGTCCATACAATATTTGAATTATTTAAGTTGCCAATAATTGATGGATTGATCTTTATTGTTGATGCCGATTCATTGAATATATAACCTGTTTCACCCTTTGCTGATAATCCAGCACTAAAACCCAATTCGGACATTATATTCTCTGTCCCTGCTGCAGTTATTAATATCCCTATAATGAAAATAGTTATTAACAATAATACTTTTTTCATAATTTTTCTCCTTTTCATAAGACAATAATTGATAGTCTATTATCAACTTGCAAATCCATTCTTATGATGTCATTCCGCACTTGATGTATATTCTAAATAATTTGAAGAATATATTGAATCCAGTATTCTCCGCTCTTTCTTCATCTTTTCATTTCCTTTTCATTATATTCGTACGGACAGGGCTTGACCTGTCCACAATTACATAATTAACGAATTATTGCAATCTTACTCCACCTTTCATCGCTTTCATTTCCATTTGTTGCTATTACCTGTATATTATACACACCATTAAGCACTGCTGCACCTTCCGTATTGTTTCCTGTCCATACAACTTCATTTATTCCTGCTGCTCCTGCAACATTAAAACTGTACACAAGTTTGCCTGTAATTGTAAATATGTTTATCACAATATCTGCTGGTTTGTTCAACACAACCCTGATATTACTTTCATCACTTGTTGGATTGGGATATGGCAGGAATTGTTCAATGCTTAGTTCATTTCCTGCAAGGGAAGCAATCTGTGCCTTTTTATCTTCATATACAATATCAAGATTGTATCTTACTATTCTATCATTATTGGTATCTGCTATATATAGATATTTAACTCTGCCGTTTTCTTCTACAATTGATATACCACTTGGTTTATTCATTTCATTCTCAAAATGATTATGTAAGCCCCTATCTCCTATTAACAGTAAATCAGTACTGTCCTTCCAGTCAATCATGTGTACTCTATTATTATTTCTATCACACACCCAGAGGAAACCTCTTGAATCTACATCAATATCAATTGCTCTTATAAATTCTCCAGGATCATGTCCTACTACTCCATATCTGAATATCTCTTCTCCATTACTATTATAGCCCCTTATCTCATTGCTTTCATCTATGCAGGTGAAGATATTGCCATATTCATCAACCGCTATACCCTCAGGATGTTTATCAACAGGTATTGTCTGTATTAATGTTCCATTTATTGAGTATATAACTATTCTGTTCCTATATGTATCAGCTATATAGATTTTGTCATTTCTTACTTCAATACCTTTGGGATGTAAAAATCCATCTATGCTTTTTAATTCATCTCCGCTTGCCGAATAAACATATACCTTTGAATTGTGGTCTGTTGCAAAGATTCTGCCTCTATTATCAACATACACATCAGTGGGCTGGAATTCCCTAATCTCAAGTAATAGTTCATTATCCGTATTAACTTTGGCTATGCGTTTATTATGGGTATCTGCTATATAGATATATTCATCTGCCCATACACCCTTTGGTTTCATATAGCCCGTTAGTTCAAGATCCTGTACAGGTTCTCCTACCTTTATATTAATCTCATCAATTGTTGTATTATATACAAAGTCCTCTGCTGTTAATCTGATTATATAATAACCATCTGCTAATATTGAACCATCAAATATACCTAATACACTATCAACTGGTATCTGTGTCTGCCAATTAGTTAATACTGTCCAATTAACATTATTATCTTCCCTGTATTCAAGTTTCCAGTTCTTAAAGTTCTTATCAAACATATATCCCTTTATATTTACTGCTTGATTAATGAATATTCCATTATAAGGATATGTTATAATTGCTTCTGGGGCTGTATTATCCAATTCAAATAGTGCTGATTTATTTATTTCAGTATTATTCAAATTATCAACTGCATAATAATTATATGAATATGTTGAATCTATACCCATTATATTATCTATCACTGTATTACCATTCATAATATT
>JAUVJU010000029.1 GCA_030592285.1 Caldifarciminota bacterium | reverse complement strand
GCCTTTGTATATTATGGCAGCAGCACAGGACCCTCAGCAACAGCGGATTGGATGGGAGAGAGCAATCAGGCGAGTGCTCGTTATGGATACAGTGTATCATCAGCTGGAGATGTAAATGGGGATGGATATAGTGATATAATTATTGGAGCAATTTATTATGACAATGGAGAAATAGATGAAGGTGCTGCATTTGTATATTATGGCAGCAATACGGGATTTTCAACAACAGCGGACTGGTCAGGAGAGAGTAATCAGGCAGATGCTCGTTATGGAATTAGTGTATCATCAACGGGAGATGTGAATGGGGATGGATATTCTGATATAATCATTGGTGCCTATAGATATGATAATGGAGAAAGCAATGAAGGAGCTGCATTTGTTTACTATGGCAGCAGCACAGGACCCTCAGCAACAGCGGATTGGATGGGAGAGAGCAATCAGGCGAGTGCTCGTTATGGATACAGTGTATCATCAGCTGGAGATGTCAATGGGGATGGATATAGTGATATAATTGTTGGAGCATATGAATATGATAATGGAGAGACAGATGAAGGTGCTGCTTTTGTTTATTATTTTTTGGGACCCAATATTGAAGCAAATTACAATCCCTATGATTTTGGTAATATTGAAATAAATAAATTATATTCAATCAATGATTTAATAATAGCCAATACAGGATATGATATGTTAAATATAGATTCAATGAAGATAAACTCAATCTATTTTGCAATAGATTCAAATTATATATATCCATTAAATATAGATACAGGGCAGAGTTTTTCATTGAAACTCAGAGCATTATCATCAGATACAGGGATATTTATAGATAAAATGGAGATATATTATGGTATAGAAATTGATACATTAATAGAAATAACAGCACATTTTGGAGTACCTACAATAATTGATTCTGCTAAAGCATATGATGGGATTAATGAGATTCCCGGTATTGATGATGATGATTATGTATATTTATTCTTTAATCAGAGAACAAATGATTTTAATATAGATGCAATAAATATTGAATCTGTATTAAGTCTTTCAAATGGGCACCATTGGACAGATGGATTTGGGGAGATTGATACTGCATATTGGAATTCATCACAAACAATATTAAATATCCAATTATCAACAATAACTCTTAATCCAACAATAACAGTAGGAGATACAATATATCCGGATTCATCATCAATTATAGGAATATTAAATGGTTTTGTATGTCATTATCCTGTTGTACTTGGCGGGAGTTTTGGAACAACAGGGATTGCTGATAATCATATTAATATTAAATCAGGAACAGGATTAACAGTATCATTAAGCAAAATCAAATATACAATGGAAACAGATAATAATATGATAAAGATATATGATATTATAGGAAAATTAATGTATAAAAGAGTGAATAAAAGAGCAGGAACATATAATGTGAATAGAAATGAATTTCCATCAGGCATATATTTCATACAATTATATGATAATGATAAAATCATTCAGCAGAAAATGGTGAATATTCAATAAAGGTGATAAACAGTTAGAAGCAGTGATAGAAAAAACAGAAAAAATATTTAGAGAAGAATGATTTATCAGTTGCATGATTTCTCAATTGAGAAATCATGCAACTGAGTATATAAAGTGGAATTTATGGGAATAGCAGGCGGTAAGGGGATATTAATAAAAATTATTAATATCAATATCAATCTATATGTAAGAATATTTATCAGACAATAAATCTCATAAGGATATATTTTGTAGTAGAAAGGGATAAGAAAAAATCCCTTGACATTTTATATGTTTGCAATTATAATGCAAATAAGCAAGCAAAAGTTTGCATTTGAAATGAAAGGAGAAAAATGAATAAGATTCTATTATCAAGAATTCTGATAGATCAGCAAGAATCATTTTTAAGAAAGGAAAAGGGCATTGAGAGAGAAATTCTTGCACTAATAAAACAGAAAATAAAAAACCCTCATGTTATTGTGCTGACAGGAATCAGAAGATGTGGAAAATCAACTCTGCTAAGACAAATTGCAGATGTGTTATTTAATGATAAGGACTTTTACTTTGTTAATTTTGCAGATGAAAGAATGCTTGATTTTAAAAGCAGTGATTTTCAGGATTTATATGAATGTCTTTTGAAAAACTTTGGAGATAAAAAAACATTTCTACTTGATGAAATTCAGGAGACAAAAGGATTTGAAAAATTTATACGAAGATTTTATGATGATGGTTTTAAGTTTCTAATTACTGGTTCAAATGCGGGATTGCTTAAAACGGAAATTGGAACAAAACTTACAGGAAGACATTCAGATATTGAAATAAGACCTTTTAATTTTAGAGAATTTCTGAAACTAAAGGACTTTGATTTAGAAAAGAATATTTCATCAAAAGCTATGGTGCGATTAATAAAGAATTTTGACGAATATCTTCATAAGGGAGGTATGCCTGAACTTATTAAATACAATGATGGAGATATTATACGGGATTTGTATTCTGATATTATAATCAAAGATTTGATTGTGAAAAACAGAATCAGATTTATTAATGAGGTTGAAGAACTCTGTATGTATTTAATAAATAATATAGCGGGTAGATTCAGTTATAATTCATTGACAAAGGTGATTAACTTGAAAAGTCCCAATTCTGTGAAAAAAATCATCAATCTTTTAGAGGATACTTATTTAATGAGGAGTATAATGAAATACGAGTATTCTTTCAAAAAACAAATCAATTCCCAAAGGAAAATATATTGTGCTGATAATGGATTTATTAAATATGTTAATACTAATACAACTCGGGATAATGGTAAATTGCTTGAGAATTTGGTTTATAATGAATTATTACAAAATGGAAATGTTTATTATTACAATAATAATAGAGAATGTGATTTTATTCTAAAAGACAAGGATAACAAATTGAATGCTTACCAAGTATGTTTGGACATAAATCAAAGCAATGAGAAAAGGGAGATTGAAGGACTAATAAATGCGTGCAAGCACTTTAATCTGAAGAATGGAACCATAATTACCTATTCAGAAGAATATAAATTAAAAAAGGAAGGGATAAAAGTAAACATTATACCTGCATCTAATTGGATTATTGACAGCATGCTGGAATGATAAGGAGATTGCTCCAAAGAACAAAGAAATACTGGATTCCGCATCAATCCCGTATCAAGTACGGGACATGGCTTGAAATGACACCCAGAGAAAGAAAAATGTAATAGCATGAAAAAGTTCACACAATTATTCAACTTCAATTTTCTATAAACAATCACTATTGATTTTTGTATAATAAAGATTATTATTTAAGTATGAAGAGTATTGTTGGTATATTTATTATATTGCTAATTTGTATAGTATCAGTTAATGCAGATACAATATATCTAGGTATGTATGGTGATTCCCTTATTGATTCTTTGGTAAAATACTATAAAGCATCATCAAATTTGGGTTATGATAATGCTCGAGATAAAATGTATGGGGAAATAGATAAATTTAATGATACATTAACATGTGTATATACAGGTTTTCATATATATATGAATCCATCAGCAGATCCCAGCACATGGGCATATGATCATGGTATGAATTGTGAACATACATGGCCTCAGAGTTTGGGAGCATCAGGTATTGCAAAAGGAGATATGCATCATTTATTTCCTACGGAGATTGATGTAAATGGTGCAAGAGGCAATCTGCCCTTTGGTGAGATCAATGATGCCTCAACAGATAGATGGTGGATAAATGGTTCATATATAACAACAATCCCAACAACAAATATTGACGAATACAGTGAGGTTTTATTAAATGTAAAATTTGAACCAAGAGAAATTCATAAAGGCAATGCTTCAAGAGCAATGTTTTATTTTTATACAATGTATAAAGACCAATACTTAGCTATAGACCCGGGTGGTGGATTTTGGAATGGGCAAAAGGATGAATTATATGCATGGCATTATTATGATATTGCCGATAGTAATGAAATAAACAGGACAAATGATATTGCAGTGTATCAGCAAAATAAACGCAATCCATTTGTTTTGGATTCTACTCTTATAAGGAGAGCATATTATCCTGAAACGGGAATTATTGAAACAATCAAAAATAATAAGTGGAATATATCAAGCGATTTTAGGAAAATTTCCATTAAGACAAATCAGAACGATGAATATAATATCTTGCTTTATAATATTTCAGGAAGAATTGTTTTTGAAAAAATTGGAATATCAGGTAATTATACATTAAATAATTATTTGTCATCCGGTATTTATTTTTGTATTATTTCCAGTAATAATGATGTGTTTACGCGAAAAATCACCATTATAGATTGACAAATCAAATAAAAAATAGTTTTTGAATATTTCCATTAATAATAGGTATTTTGCTATATTGACAGTTTTTCCTATGGGTTTATAATTAATAGAAAAGGAGTAATTATGACAGGAACAAGTTTTTTTACTCATAAAGATAAACAAATTCTTTATAATGATGTTTCGGGGATAAGGAATGTTGAAGATGCATTAGCAATATTTGATAAAACAGAAAAAATTGCGAAAATGCAGCCAGAGAAATCTATTATTCTTTTAACAAATGTTATAAATACTCATAATAATATAGAGGCAACAAGTGCATTAAAAGAATTTTCTACTGCTGTAACTCCTTATATAAAAGCAAGCGCAGTTGTTGGTGTTAGTGGAATAAAACGGATCATTGTTCAGTCATTAATGAAAGTATCAGGCAGGAAAATCCATTTGTTTGATACACTTGAACATGCAAAGGATTGGCTTGTAGAGCAATAATTAATAGAAAATGGCAACAATGTTTTCTGCTCTGTCACACAAGTAAACGGATAAACTGCAGCGAGTAGTAAGCATACAAAGCGGCTATCAATGATGTACATTCCGAATAAATTGAGGAATGTATTACGCATTGTAATTTGAAGAATATATTGCTCTTTTTTCTTGTCCTCCTCCGCAGAAAACATCACGATCCTATGAAGCGATTGATATAATTGTTATAAGAAGTAGATATTTAACCTTTTGTTTTCTTCAAAATATGCTATACTTTAATCTTATGAAATATGTATATTTAGTTTTATTACTACTTGTTTTGCCAATATTAATTCTTGGCTCAGTAATTGCAGGCTATATAAAAGATGCGGAGACCAAAGAAAGAATTCCATTTGTAAATATTTATATTGAAGAAACTATGAAAGGGGATATGGCTGATTCAAGCGGGTATTTTGAGATAGATAATATTGATGCGGGTAATTATAATCTTATTGTACGACTTATCGGATATAAGGAAAAAGCAGTAAATATTGATATTGAAGAACATAAAAGCAAATTTATTGAAATTGAAATACATAAGGAAGTTCTGAAAATTGAGGGAATCACTGTTATTACAGACCGCTCTGATTTTAAACATAGTATATCTATAAGCAAGAAAACATATAGTAGGGATGACTTTATTAAAGGACCTGCTGTTGTGCAGTCCGATGTACTGAAAATATTTCAACTATTACCTTCTGTTACTGCTTCAAGCGATTTTTCTTCTGCACTATATGTAAGGGGAGGAGCGCCTGATCAGAATCTAATTCTATTTGATAATATTCCAATTTTTAATCCTTTTCATCTTGGAGGAATATTCTCAACATTTCCTATAAGGGCAATTGAAACAGCATCATTCTATGCAGGTGGTTTTGATGTAACGCATGGGAATAGGGTGTCATCAGTTATTGATATAAAGACATTAATACCAGATGATAAAAGATTTGCATTTAATTATGATATATCTATGTTAAGTGCTTCGGCATATATACAGGCAGAACCCATTGAAAATCTATCCTTTTTCATAAATGGAAGAAGAACATATTTTGATAAGATCCTTGAACTGTTTGATTGGGATTTTCCATACTATTTTTATGATATAACATTTAAAACAAATTATAGAATTCAACAAAACTCAAATATAGAATTTACATGGTTTATTGATAGAGATATTATAAATCTTGTTTTGGAGGATACGCTTGAACTGTTTGATGATGTGTGGGGCAATAGTTCGTACGGATTAACATTTAATCATGTTTTTAATAATAATAGTGATATGAATATTTCTGTTTATAAATCTGAATATGATAATACAATAAACCTTTTAGATATAATGAAGGCACATTCTGGCGTGAAAGAGAAAGGAATAAAGGGAAAATATAATATCACCATTAAAGGGTTAAAAATAAAAAATGGATTTGAATGTTATCAAAATGAATTCATATATAATCTTACCAGAGGTGATTCAGATGAATTATTTGATATTAATGATAAGCCAATGTATTATGCAGGATTTATAGGAATTGAATGGAAAAAGGGTGATGCCTTTATTCTTAATACCGGACTAAGGGGTGAAAAATATGATTATGATAGAAATATCTGCTTTTCACCAAGAGCAGGTCTCAAATTTTTCATAATGGATGAAACTGCCTTTAGTATGAATCTTGGTGTATATAGACAATTCATTACTTCTGTAAAGCAGGAAACAAATGATTTTTCATCTGTATTTGGTGAAATGTATATGCCTGTTTATGAACAGTATGATCCACAATACCTAAAACAATTAACCATTGGATTTGAACATTGGTTTGACAATAGCACAACTGTATCAATAGAATGCTACAAAAAGGAATATGAAAATCTTGTAAACTCTACTATGATCGATCTAATATTAAATATGGATGATCCCAAAAATGCTTTTACTCAGAATAGTGGGTATAGCACGGGCATTGAATTGCTAATAAAGAGAGGTATGGGTAATCTGACAGGATGGCTTGGGTATTCATTCTCAGGAACCTATATTAAAAGAGATACGATTTATGTACCAACATACTATGACAAAACACATTCTATTAATATGAATGTTTCATATAATCTACCATTCTCAATATCTGTATCAACTGTTCTTGTCTTTTCAACTGGTTCACCATTTACTGCTGTAAATGGTAAATGCAAATATTATTTTATTGATCATAAAACAGGGAAACCATATACTTATTCATGGGAAGAAACATATTCTGATTATAATGCATCAAGATTTCCATCATACTTTAGATGGGATATTGGTATTAATAAGAAATTCAATATAGGAAATATGGAAAATACATTTACATTAAATATTATTAATGTAACTAATCATAATAATGTATTCTTCTACTATTACAATCATAATGTAAATCCATCTGAAAGACATGAATTCTATATGTTCCCAATTTTCCCATCAATAGGAGTAAGTGGTGAATTTTAAGCAGTTAAGGTTGTTTATATTGATTTTTATCATTTTGATTAGCTGTACTGTTCTTAATGAAGAAAATGAACACAAGGGGCTAAATATATTTTGCTTACTAAATCCTAACATTGATACTCAGAGAATAATTGTTGACACAATTGCCGGGATTGATTCAGGTAGTGATACCTGTTATCATGTTAACAATGCAGATGTATACATCAATGATACAAAATGTTTGTTCACAAGACCTGATAGTAATAAATCTGGCTATTATATTTATACATTGCCAATTAATTATAAAGAGGAATACACGCTTAGTTTGTATTGGAATAGTGATACAATATGCAGGACAACAGAAATCCCCGATAGTGTGATTATGCATTGTCCAATTAGCGGCAGCACAATTTTGTTGGATTCTTTTGCATTTATGTTATGGTCATATTCAAGAAGGGTATGTATAATAGAAGTGAAGAAGAATAAGGATACTATTCCTATAAGAGTAATGTATCAGTTTGATGATACATTGCTGCCTATTGCATTTTTCAGTGATTTTCTTGAAAGTGGAACTGCCTATGATTTTTATGTAATAATACCTGATAGTAATTATATGGGCTATAATATGGGATCTAATATAGGAATAAATGTATTGGATAATAGTAAGGGTGTCTTTGGTTCATATTCCATGTCTGTTGCCGAATCAATTACAATAATTAAATAAATGTAAATGCAATCTCCCTGTGGTTGCATATTCTGAGTAATTCGAAGAATATGTGCGTCATTAGTAATTCGAAGAATATGTGCGTCATTAGTAATTCGAAGAATATGTTACGAAAAACTTTTATTTCTTATCTTTCTTTTCTTTTCTTTTTATCTTTTCCTTTATCTTTTCCACTCCGTCACACAAGTAAACGGATGAACTGCTGCGAGCAGGAAGCATACAAAGCGGTTATCAATGATGTACATTCCGAATAAATTGAGGAATGTATTACGCATTATAATTTGAAGAATATATTATACTTATCATTGTCTTCGTCCGCTTCTATTCTTTTAATATTTATCTTTGGAAAGGTGAAGACAATTGCTCTGATGAACATAGAAACAACCCGATTTTCTCTCGGGGTTCATCAGAGTAATTGTGTGAACCTTTTCATCATTATTATATTATTTTCTCCTCTCAGCTTTCTTAAATATCAAACAGTATCCCATATTCTCTGTATTCCTATAATCTTATTATAATCCTATTCCCTTCCTTATCTTGAATAAAGAAAAGCGTATCCTTTTTGCTTTTAGTGAATATTTTGACCTGTGAATTAAATGGATCAGGGATATTATATATACTGTTTGAATCGCTGACAAATATCCAATCAATACCTGAGATATTATCTGTTATGCTGTAAGTATAAACTTTCTCTCCATTTATGGTTTTTACTGATTTAAATTTACTTTTGGGTTTTTCCGTATCCTTGCCAATAATAAATGATTGCAAATAATGCGATATGATTGTGTCGCAATATGAAAGTTTTCTTATAAAACGGAATTTACTACCATTAAACATATATATGGATTTTCCCGGATACCCACTAATTATATATTTTATATATTTCTTATTGAATTGTTTGGACAGATCAAATTGATATAAAGGAGTAGAAAATGTTATCCCACTTCTTTCCGTATCAATTGTATTATGCAATGCATACAAAAGGTTGTTTGATTCAATGCGGATATCCTTGCTGATCAGGAAAGGTTTATTTCTATTAATATATATAAAATTATAATCAATATTATTACCTAAAATCTTAACAGGTCCTGATAGGCAAACAGTTGTATCAAAGACATAATACAAATAGTCCTTGTTTTCGTAAATCTTAAATCCCTTGGGTGTTTTATAATTGGAGACATGATTTTTACCTGAAATTATAAAATTGATCTTTCCATCCACTTTGCACAACTTAGTATACTTTCTATTTACCTTGTTTGGCTGATAGCTATTGATCTTTAAGGTTGCTACTGTTCTATTGCCGCTAATATCTGTACAAACAATTGTTATAAGTGTATCCTTTAAGGAATTTAGCGTTCTAAGCGGGTATAATGAAAACCATGTATCAATATCTGCATGAGGATTAAATATATATTTTCTATTTTTAATATCCAAATCACCCTTAAACATTAAAGGAGAGTATTTGCTTATGCCAAAACTAACAGAATCATTTTTAAAGGAATATATATGTTTTCCTGATGAGTATATATCAACCTTGTATACAAAAAGCCGTGCAGTTAATGAATTCGCCCTATCAATAATTTGAGGATAAATCCGAAAATTTCCTGTTATATATGCAGTAGGGAAATTATAGTATGATTTTGAGAGCTTTTTACCTTTAAAAAGGGATAATTCATGCTTACCATTTATAAGCGTACCATTGCCAATGGGTTCAATAATAATCTTAGATATCTCAGGATACTTATTGTCTTTAATGTCAAAATACAATCGTGGATTTACCGGGTTATTGTTTAATGAACGCATTTCAAAATGAAGATGAGGAATGCTTGCCCCTGAATGTCCTGCAAATCCAATTAGGTCTCCTTCCTTCATTTTGATTGTATTAAAAGAAGGATACAATAATTGTCTGAATTTATTTGTTTTCAATTGGGATTTGATCTTGGGTGAAAAGTCATGTAAATGAGCAAAAACATAAATAATTGAATCAGATTTTAGAAATATTGCCTTCCCATATCCAAGAAAATCCTGCTTGATATATGATATATAACCATTAACAGGTGCATAAACAGGCATCCCTATCTGTCCATTAATGGACAGATCAAGTCCTGTATGGAAATGATTTCCTCTAAATTCGCAAAAAGATCCGGTAATAATCTGAGATTTAATAGGGAATGTATTAGAAACCATATTTAAAGCAAATAAGAAAACAATTACTAATAATTTTATATTTTTAATTTAATGCTCCTTATATCTAAAGTTTATTATATACAGTATGATTATTTTGATAAATGTCAAGATTTAACATTTAATCCTTGACATTTCTCAGATTTCAATTATTTTATTGCTACTTATCTACATCATTAAAAGATATTATTATTTTGATAATTGTTAAAGGAGGTTACTTTATGACTCAAAAGAAATGCAAGATAATGCCTTTTGGCGGCAAAATTCTTGTTAAAAGGATTGAAAAGACAGAAGAAAAGAAGGGTTCAATAATCATTCCTGACACTGTTAAAGAAAAACCGCAACAGGGAGAAATTATTGCAATTTCAAAAATGCCATGTGATGAAAAGGGAAAATCAACAACATTTGATCCTTGTTTAAAGCCCGGCGATAAGGTATTATTTGGGAAATTTGCAGGAACAGAGATTGAACATGATAATGAAGAATACATTATAATGGATCAAACAGATATTTTAGCAATAATTAAATAATGGAGGAATAAAATGACATCAAAAGAACTCATATATTCCGATGATGCGCGAAAAGCGATTCTTGAAGGAATAAATAAATTAGCAGATGCGGTAAAGATTACTTTGGGACCCAAAGGAAGAAATGTAGCAATTGATAAGAAATTTGGTGCCCCAACAATTACAAAAGACGGTGTTACCGTAGCAAAGGAAATTGAACTTGAAGACCCATTTGAAAATATGGGTGCACAAATGGTAAAAGAAGTTGCATCAAAAACATCAGATGTAGCAGGTGATGGAACAACAACAGCAACAGTTCTTGCTCAGGCAATATACAAAGAGGGACTTAAGAATGTAACAGCAGGCAGAACCCCAATAGCTATGAAAAGAGGTATCGATAAAGCAGTTAATGTGGTTGTTGAAGAACTTCAAAAAGCAAAGAAAGAAACAAAAGACAAAATAGAGATAGCACAGGTTGCTTCAATTTCAGCAAACAATGATATGTTAATTGGTGAGAAAATTGCAGAAGCAATGGAAAAAGCAGGAAAAGATGGTGTAATTACAGTAGAAGAAGGCAAAACATTTACAATTGAATTGGAATTTGTTGAAGGTATGCAATTTGACAGAGGATATCTTTCCCCATACTTTATTACTGATTCCGACAAAATGGTTGCAGCAATTGAGAAACCATATATCTTAATTACAGATAAAAAGATTTCCAATATGAAAGAACTTCTTCCAATACTTGAAAAGGTTGCCCAGCAGGGGAAACCACTTCTTATTATTGCCGAAGATGTAGATGGTGAACCACTTGCAACATTGGTTGTCAATAAATTAAGAGGAACATTACATGCCTGTGCAGTTAAGGCACCCGGTTATGGCGATAGAAGAAAAGAAATGCTTCAGGATATTGCAATGCTTACAGGTGGAAAAGTGATTTCAGAGGATCAGGGAATGAAGCTTGAATCAGCTACCATTGAAGACCTTGGTTCTGCAAGACAGATAACCATTGATAAGGATAATACAACAATAGTTGATGGAAGTGGAGAAAAGAAAGATATTGATGCAAGAATAGCACAAATAAGAAAACAGATTGAAGAATCAACATCTGACTATGATAAAGAGAAATTACAGGAAAGATTAGCAAAATTAGCTGGCGGTGTTGCTGTAATTAATGTTGGAGCTGCAACAGAAGTTGAAATGAAAGAGAAAAAAGCAAGAGTAGAAGATGCTCTTCATGCAACAAAAGCCGCAGTAGAGGAAGGAATTGTTCCTGGTGGTGGAGTTGCCTATTTAAGAACAATCAAAGTACTTAATAAGATGGAACTCACTGATGAAGATGAGAAAATAGGTGTTCAGATCATTATAAAAGCATTAGAAGCACCAATAAGACAGATTCTTGAAAATGCAGGAAAAGAGGCATCTGTTATACTTAATGATGTATTAAAGGCAAAGAAAGCAGATGGATTTAATGTTACAAGTGATAAAATTGAAGATATGTTTATTGCAGGAGTTATTGATCCTACTAAGGTGTCAAGAACCGCACTTCAGAATGCTGCTTCAATTGCATCGCTTCTTCTTACAACTGAATGTATGATCTCAGAAAAACCTGAGAAAGATGCACCCGCAATGCCTCCCGCAATGCCAGGCGGCGGAATGGGTGGAATGTATTAATATTATTACCAATAAAGAGAAGGGATTATTTCCCTTCTCTTTATAACATTGGAGATAAGATGCCTACTTATGAATACCAATGCACAAGCTGCAAAATTATATTTGAGGTATTTCATAAAATTACAGAAAGCCCCGTTATTAAATGTTCTAAATGTGGGGAAAAGGCAAAGAGAATAATATCATTTAATGATAATATTGTTTTTAAGGGCGAAGGCTTCTATGTGAATGATTATAAAAAGAAACCCAAACCAACTAAGACAATTACTGAAAATCATAATAACAAATGTGATAATTGTACTAAAAAATAGTTATTCCTACTTTTTATACATCCTTACAATTTATATATGAATTACGAAAGTTTTAATGCTTAATGTATAAAACATTTCCTATATAAATACATCGATTATTTGCAAACAACATATCAATAGTTTCCTTATGAAAAGGAAACTATTATACAAAAGTGTCCTTGACAGAAGGAAACATTTAAACTATACTTTGAAAAAGGAAGGAGGCGATTATTAGCATAAATTTACTCCAATCAATAATATCTGATTTTCATAATACAGAATTACCTGAATATACAAAAAGGTTAATTTCAATTCCATTGAATTCAAATAAAATAGTTACAATTACAGGACCAAGGAGATCAGGGAAAACATATTATATGTATCAGATTATTGACAAACTATTATTCGCGAAAGTAGAGAAGAAATCAATTATTTATATTAATTTTGAGGATGAAAGACTTATCAATATTGAACCAGACAAAATCTTTTCAGCATATTCAATGTTGTACCCAAAGGAAGCACTAAACAATAAGTATTTATTTTTTGATGAAATACAGGTAGTGAAAAATTGGCAAAAATTTGTAAGACGAGTGTATGATGGTATTACAAAAAATATATTTCTCACAGGTTCAAACAGTGAAATATACAGGGATAAAGTATCTTCTTCATTAAGAGGGAGAAGTATAAATTATCATTTGAGCACATTAAGTTTCAAGGAATATCTTTTATTTAATAATATTAATCCTAATTTGAAAACATCTGCAAATAGAAAAAGAATTAATGCTTATCTTGAAAACTATATTAAATGGGGAGGATTTCCCGAACTTGTTAATGCGGATGATGGAGTGAAAATTAAAATTTTACAAGAATACTTTAATGTAATGATTTTAAGAGATATTGTAGAAAACTATGAAATATCAAATAGTGTAATAGTAAAAAATTTCCTTAGAAAAATCATACGGTCATTTGGAAAAGAGTTTTCTATTAACAAAATATACAATGAACTCAAATCTGCCAATATAAAAACATCAAAAAGTACTCTTTACGAATTATTTGATATTGCAGAGTCAGTATATTTTTGTGAAAAACTCAAACAATGGAAAAAAGGGAAGGAAACAATAAATGAATTGAAAAAGGTATATCTTTCTGATATTGGCTATGCAAAAGCAGTAATTATTGAATATAGTGAAATGCAGGGTAGAATAATTGAAAATATTGTTTACAATCATTTAAAAAAGGAAAATCTCTACTATATGAGAAATGGATATGAAATTGATTTCATTTGTGAACATTCAAGAGGTATAGATGGGATACAAGTAACAAAAACACTTTCATTAGATAATTATAATCGCGAAATAGAGCCATTAAAAAACCTTATTAAAAATGGAAAAATAAAAAATGGCTATATAATTACAAAAGATCCAATTCCCCAGGAAATAAAAATAATAAAATCAATAAAAACCTATCAATTATCTGATTTCCTTATTAATTCCCCATTAAAATATTAGCAAAAGTAAATTGTTGTTCATAAGATGGAATGGAAGAAAATTTTTATTTCCTCTTCTCCAGATACAAAATTATATTTTCAATATCCGAAGGATCAATAATTCCTTTAAGTTCCCCAATGGTCTTTACATCTGATCTATTCAAAACATCAATTGCTTCTTTGGAAATAATATGCAATTTCAATATTTCTGAAATATTATGAATAGGAACATTTTCCATTTTATTGATTTTTTTTCTCAATCGTTCAAACCTTTCAATATAACCCTTATATTTTATTTCAGAATATAGATAAAGAGCAACCCTTCTATTTTCTTCATTTAATTCCTTTTGAAATTCATCAAAGGGAATAGCTGGGTTTTTGAATTTGATCATATTATTTGTAAGCTCACCCCTTTTATTATAAATAGATTCTTCAATGTTTTTAACCTTGCTATGTATCTTTTCATAATAAATTGTCTGCGGTAATAAAGCAGGAATTGATGAAGCAATATGTTCTAATCGTTTAAATGCATTATCCTGTCTTAATGCCAAACGATTTTCTGCCCTTGATGTAAATAATCTGTATGGCTCTTTAATATCTTTTATTATAATATCATCAATTAAAACGCCAATATATGATGAATACCTATCAAAAAGAATAGGTTCATGATCTAATAAAGATAAACCAGCATTAAGCCCTGCAACATAACCCTGTGCAGCCGCTTCTTCATAGCCGCTTGTTCCATTAATTTGACCGGCAAAGAAAAGCCCATTAATCTTTATTGTTTCCAGCGTATGCTTCATTTGACCATGAGTAAAATAATCATATTCAATTGCATATCCGGGAGTAAGGAATTCTATATTCTCCAGTCCCTGTATTGTTCTAATGAATTCATACTGTTTATCTTCAGGTAATGATGTTGAGATGCCATTTAGATATATTGCATCACTATTAATACCCATTGGTTCAATAAAGACAGTGTGAGAATCTCTATTATTGAATCTTGTTATCTTATCTTCAATTGATGGACAGTATTTAGGTCCTATTCCTGTTATCATACCGGAATACAATGCAGATGAATCAATATTATCATTTATTATTTTATGGGTTTTTTTGTTTGTGTGTGTTATATAGCAAATAGTATTATTGCTAATATTTCCTTCATTAATAATTGAAAAGGATCCTATATTATCCTCGCCTTCCTGTGCCTGCATTTTTGAAAAATCAATGCTGCTTCTTTTTACCCTTGGACTTGTTCCTGTTTTCAGTCGTTCTGTTTTGAAACCCATCTTTTTAAGATTTTCTGCCAAAACCATTGATGAGGGATCATAAAACCTACCACCCTTTATAGTGGAATGTCCTATAAACATCTCTCCATTCAAAAAAGTTCCTGCCGCAATAATTACTTTTTTGGTTTTAATTGTATTGCCTGATAATAATTTCACGCCTGAAATAACATTATTATCAGTAAAAATATCAATTACTTCATCTTCAATCAATTCAACATTTTTCATATTCATTAATGATTGCTTCATAAGGTGAGTGTATCTGTCTGTATCAATTTGTGATCTTAATGACCAAACAGCGGGACCTTTGCTGGAATTAAGCAATTTGAAATGAATACCTGTTTCATCAGAAATAATTGGCATAATACCGCCCAAAACATCAAGTTCATAAACAAGATGACTTTTCCCAATGCCGCCTATTGATGGATTACAGGATGGGTAACCGATCTTTTCAAGAGAGTGTGATATAAGAAGGGTTTTTATATTGAGTAGATTTAATATATTTGCAGCTTCAATGCCGGCATGTCCGGCACCAACAACAACTGCATCAACAGCAGTCATTTAAATGCATTCTTCTTCTTCAAAGATTTGAACTATTTCTTTTGCATTTGCTGCATTAATTATTTTATTTCTAAAAGAATCCTTTCTACAAATACGGGATATGCGTGCAAGTAGTTTAATATAATTATTTTTGTTCTCTTCATTAGAGGCAATAAGAAATATAATATTAACAGGTTTTCCATCCAATGATTTAAAATCAATTCCTGATTTGGAAAGACCAAATGCCATTGCTAATCCATCAACACTTTCAGTCCTTGCATGTGGAATTGCAACAGAGTGACCAATGCCTGTTGTTTCAATTGATTCTCTTTCAATAAGCTTATTTATCAACTGGGTTCTGTCTTTAATAAAATTATTCTTAACAAGCATATCAGCCATTTCATTTAGTACATCATTTTTAGTAATTGATTTGACTTCAGCATCAATCAGATTCTCATTTAGCATTTTATGAATAAATAACATTACAACTCCTGTTCAGAAATTAAAAATATGTTTAACCTTATCAAAAAAAGTGTTTGAAATCAAGTGCAATTCATCAGTAATCTCTCCTTTTAGAATTCTTCTTGGATTTTCAGTAAAAAGCAAATTTGCAGCATCTTCGCCTACTGCCTTTAATACTCTATTATAAGGATTGCTAAGAGTGGGTTTTCTTAAATCACAGGAATGACCATCTGAAGCAACAAGATCAACAAGACCTTTTTTTAGCAGTGATAAAAAAATCTTTGAGGTCTTTATCTGATAACCATCCATAATAGCATTTTTATCAAATTGGAATACAACACCCTTAGTCTTCAATTTGTCAAGTATGGATAAATTACTGATAATTCTTGTATTTCTCAATGGATGTACAACAATGGGAATAATGTGTTCTGATATAACCCTATCAATAATATCATCAATGAAAAGTGGATAATCCAAAAAAGGTGGTTCCAATAAGATATATTTCCCATCTCCATTAATAGTTAATGGTGTTAGGTCAGAGGGGAAAATACTAAAGATCTCAAGGCACATCCGCACTTCAAACCCATAATGAATATTAATATTAATATTATTATTTTTTGCCTGATACTGTAATTCCTTTACATTTGCTCTGATTTTTTCAACACTTTGTATATAGGTTGATGAAAAATGAGGGGTTGCAATAACATCCGTGATTCCATCATTAGATGCCATTAAGAGCATTTCAAGTGATTCTTCCATTGTTTTGGCACCATCATCAACACCAGGTAATATATGACAATGTATATCTATCATATAAATATTGTAAGCAATTATTTAATAATATCAATAGAAACTTCTGTAAATACAAGAACACTATGTTATTGATAATAAATAATATTTTGCTATAATATTAATATGAGGAATACTTTATCTGAAAAAAGAAAGAAAGGTCAATATTTAACAACAAAATCTGACTATATCTTAGAAGGGTTTGAAAAATTTATTGATATGAAAGAAGTCGTTGATCCATTTGCGGGAAATGGAGATTTGTTAAAATGGGCTTCAAAGAATGGAGCGATTAACACTATTGGATATGACATTGATAAAAAATTTATTAATAATATTAATATCTTTAAAAGAGATTCTCTATTAACCTCTAATAAATATAAGTTTGTTATAACAAACCCTCCATATTTATACAAAAACAAAGCAGATATTAAAGTAAAGACGAAATATTTTAATAAATTCCCTGAGTTTGATGATTTATTTCAAATATCAATATTTTCAATACTAAATTCGCAAGAAGGTATAATCATCATTCCTTTGAATTTTCTTTCTGCTGAAAATACAAGAAAAATTAGAACAATTTTTTTCAATAAATTTGAGATTATCAAATTGAATATTTTTCAAGAACAGGTTTTTGAAGACACTACCTATAATGTAATTTCTTTTTACTACAAAAAAAGAAAAAATTATAAATCAAATAATGTAATAAAAACAAGAATATTTCCAGCTCGCAAAGAAACAGTAACAATTATTAATAAAAATTATGGGTATAAAGTTGGTGGTAAATATTTTGATAAAATTAAAAAATATAATAATAATTTAAAAATCAAACGATTAACATTAGATATGATTCAAAAAGGTGAAAAAAAAGCAACGTTTTCTTATAATAGTTTTAATCAAAAGATAAAAATAAAAATTGATGAAAAATTATATAGGAAAATAGCAAATAATATTATCTTGCTACGCTCTATTGATAGAAAGAACAATCAGTCATTAGGGCTTTATGACATCAGAGAAGAAAGCGATATTGTGCTAATTGGGAAAAAAACATCAAGAAATATGGCTCATCTAATAATAGGAAATAAATTAAGTATTAAAATTCAATTAAAAATTATTGAAGAAGTAAATAAAGAACTAACAACGATAAGACATCGCTACTCTTCATTCTTTTTAACAAATTTCCGAGACAACAATAGAAAAAGAATTAGTTTTGACTTTATGTATAATTTGATTAATTATATTTATTATACAAGAATAATGCGAGGGAAAAATGAATAAAAATCTTGAAATTTTACTATATTCTACTAAACATCCTGAAGATATTCTAAATAAGGAATACAATCATTTTTATTGGCACCTTAAAGAAGGATCTGAAACTGCAGATGAATATGTAAAAATAGCAAATAATATAAGAAAAATAATTGAACAAATCAAAAAACAATCAAAAGGTGTAAATACAAGAAGAAAAGATCTCATAATAAAATTAGATGAAAACATTTGTGGAAAATCTAATTGTTCGCCTTTCTGTATGTTTTTTAGTGTATATGATATAACATTAAGTGTTTACAGAAAACTAACAAACAAAGAGAGATATGATATTTTAGAAGAATTGTTAAATCTATTTTTTAAGAATAGAAAGTTGTATCAAAAAATAGATAAATCTACGGTGATGGGTATAATTGATAAGGGATCATCTCGTAGACAAGGTAATGCTGGAGAGATGAAATTAAAATATTTACTTGAGAAAAAATTAAAATTTGCATTAAATGATAAATATAAGCAGATATCAAACAATGAATTTTGTTTTATTTCAAATGGAAACTGGCACGGGATTAAGAAAATACTAGGAATTAGATATAATATTGCAGAGAATAAAAGACCAGATGTATTAGTAAAGTTTAATACGGAGTATTTTATTATTGAAGCAAAACATATTAAAGAAAGTGGAGGATCACAAGACAAGCAAATAAATGAATTAATAAAAATGATATCATTAAATGAAGGAGTTCATTATTTAGCATTTTTAGATGGAATATATGCAAATGCTATTTTAACAGAGAAAAAGATATTAGAGTATACAAATAATAGAACACGAGAAATTAATTCTCAAGCAACAAAAATTGAGAATCAAACATTTAAAATATTTAGGAACATTGCAGATAATCCAAATAATTATTTTGTTAATACCGCGGGTTTTATAAAAATATTTAAAAAGTAAATTATATATATCAAATATTTCTATAAAAAAGGAATTCCGGAAATTGCAGCAATGCTTATGAAAAAAGATCTTGATGGTGCATAAAAATAATAATATGGATTTTCTGCATCAAAGATATTCTTTATTCCTGAAATCAAATTAAATTCATTATTCCCTGTAATTAAAAGCAAATTAACAATATTAGATAATGATGAATTGGGATAAATAGAATGTTGAATAACAATACCTGAATATTTATTCATATAACCAATATTGAGCATTGATTTAAATCCTTTAAAAAAAGTAGAATATTCATATCCTGGAGAAATAGATAAAAAGAAATTTCTATATTTTTTAAAATAACCCATCTCAACATTTATATTTATTGGATTATTTGTTATTTCTCCATATGAATTTACAGTTACAGAATCAATAATTGTATAGATAGAACTATTGAAATTGAACCCCAGATAGTTTGCCTGAATATCTGCATTATAAATATTATTAATT
>JAUVJU010000070.1 GCA_030592285.1 Caldifarciminota bacterium | reverse complement strand
TTTGTTCCCTGTGCTGCTCCTGTATTATCATATCTCTGGGCATATATATCATAGTCCGTTGTACTTCTAAAATCCATCCAGGTAATTACAAAATTCCCTGCTGCATTTATTGCAACTGATGAGTATCCCTGATCATCTGTTCCTGCATCATCATTAACCTTAAAATTTGTTCCCTGTGCTGCTCCTGTATTATCATATCTCTGGGCATATATATCATAGTCCGTTGTACTTCTAAAATCCATCCAGGTAATTACAAAATTACCTGTTGCACTTATTGCAACTGATGGTAATTCCTGAACATCTGTTCCTGTATCATCATTAACCTTAAAGTTTGTTCCCTGTGCTGCTCCTGTATTATCATATCTCTGGGCATATATATCACCATCTGTTGTACTCCTAACATCCATCCATGTAATTACAAAATTACCTGCATTATCCATTGATACGGATGGATTATATTGCTCACTTGTTCCTGCATCATCATTAACCTTAAAATTAACTCCCTGTACCGCTCCTGTATTATCATATCTCTGGGCATATATATCATAGTCCGTTGTACTTCTATTATCCTCAAATGTAATAACAAAATTACCTGCATTATCCATTGATACGGATGGATAATATTGCTCATTTATTCCTGCATCATTATTAACCTTAAAGTTTGTTCCCTGTGCCGCTCCTGTATTATCATATCTCTGGGCATATATGTCAGTCTTGCCATTTCTATAATCCTCAAATACAATAACAAAAACACCTGCTGCATTCATTGCAATTGATGGATCATATTGATTACTTGTTCCCGCATCATCATTGACTCTAAAATTTGTTCCAACCGATACGCCTACATTATTATATCTCTGCACATATATATCAGTATTGCCATTTCTTCTATCTTCAAAGCAAATAACAAAATTACCTGCTGAATCCATTACTATTTTTGGATCATATTGACCATCTGTTCCTGCATCATCATTAACCATAAAATTAACTCCTAGCAATGCTCCTGTATTATCATATCCCTGCACATATATGTCTCTATTGCCATTTCTATTATCCTCAAATGTAATAACAAAATTACCTGCATTATCCATTGCAACAGATGGATCATATTGAGTATCTGTTCCTGCATCATCATTAACCTTAAAGTTAACTCCCAGCAATGCTCCTGCATTATCATATCTCTGGGCATATATATCTCTATTGCCATTTCTATTATCTTCAAATACAATAACAAAATTACCTGCATTATCCATTGCAACAGATGGATCATATTGACCATCTGTTCCTGCATCATCATTAACCCTAAAATTCACTCCTAACAATGCTCCTGTATTATCATATCTCTGAGCATATATATCTCTATTGCCATTTCTATTATCCTCAAATGTAATAACAAAATTACCTGCATTATCTATTGCTATCTTGGGATCATATTGAATATCTGTTCCTGCATCATCATTGACTCTAAAATTCACTCCCTGTGCCACTCCTGTATTATCATATCTCTGGGCATATATATCTCTATTGCCATTTCTATCATCCTCAAATGTAATAACAAAATTACCTACTGAATCCATTACTATTGATGGATCATATTGATTATCCATTTTTACATCATCATTAACTCTGAAATACACATCTATTGCCGCTCCTGTATTATCATATCTCTGGGCATATATATCACTATTGCCATTTCTATTATCCTCAAATACAATAACAAAATTACCATTATAGTCCATTGCTGCTTTTGGATCATATTGTGAAGCTGTTCCGCCAAGGGTATCATCATTAATCAGAAAATCATTCTTAATTACATTTTTAATTGTTGCTGTCTGTTTTTCTGTTATGCCGATATTCCTATATGTCTTTATCGGTATATCCATTGTTCCTATTCTTATGGTGTTTTGTTCTGTGATTCCTTCAATTTCTTCAATCTCGGCAGTATCATTCTCGTCATTCCCTGTTACAACATTTACTTCTGTTCCTGCATTAACTAATAAAAACAGTATTAAAACTGTAATCATAATTAAGAGCATTTTAACATGTGTGTTTTTCATCAGTACTCCTTTTTAAATTAATACATATATTATATGATATTTGATAAAAAGTCAAATGATTTAATTGTCATAAATTTAACAATATAAAGGCATAGTGTACCCTGTATTTATGATTTAAAATTCGCGATTCGCGAATAATTAATAACAATTCATTATCATAATTTACACTTTTCTATTGACATGTTCCAATGATTAATGTTATATTGATTTTATCAGGTGCTCTTTTGATGAGGTAAAAGGGAAAACGGTGTAAATCCGTTACTGTCCCGCAACTGTAAGCAGATACAAATGCTAGTGCCACCCAAAGGGGGAAGGATGCATAAGGTTATGCTGCAAGTCAGGAAACCTGCCTGAAATGATAGACCTACGAGGATAGGGTTTATCCTTAACAAAGGATAGATTGAATGAAAAAAATTGTTTTAATACTTATATCATTATTACCCATTTATATATTTTCAATACTTTTATATTTCATTGATGAACAATCCAATACTGTTGATTATGTTATTGTATCACAAAATGATAAAAGCATACAATTATTAACTCCCATTGAAATGAATGAATATGATACTATTAATATTTCATCAATGGGTTTTAGGGATACTATTATTATTGTTCCCGAAAATGATATTACAGTAATGCTTAGAAGAGAAAATATAATTAAGGATACAATATATATTAAAGGGGAAAAACCATATAGCATTAAAGATAATGAAGAATTTTCACCGCAAAGGGTGAATAATCTGAAAATGTTATCTCCATTTGTTCAGATAAAAACATTTGGCAGATCAATGTCCATATCAATAAGGAATTCAACAGCTGAACAGGTAACAATGTCAATTAATAATATTCCTATAATAAATCCTTCAACCGGTTTAGCAGATATTGACCTAATGCCTATACTCCCATTTGAAACCATTTCCATTACAAAGGATAGTATTGTATCATTAAAAGGAACATCTGTTTTTACCGGCAATATTGGTTTAATGAATGAAAACAAAAAAGGCATAAAGGCATTATTCTCTTATTCCGATAAGAAAGATATTTATGGGGGGATTTGTATAAATCAAAATGGAGCATTCTTTGATTATGAAAGAGAAAAATTGAATAATTTGAATTTATGTTCAGGTGCATTTTTAGAGAATTCATATAGGGACTTTAATACATATAATATTGGTTACAGAAATCATATTTATGGTACATCCATTATTTATTCACAAAGCAAATTCGGGGATCCAGGTATTAGCGGCAGTTATTTTAAAAATGCATATATTGAGAGAGAATTAATACATTATCAATCCACATTCAAAACAGGCATATATGAACTCAATGTTTTTTTAACTGATAATTATTTTCATTATTATAATAATGAATTATCGGGAATTATTGATGATGAATCAAAAACAATTAATACAGGAATAAATATCAACAGGAAATTATTAAAGGGAAAGATAAATGTTTCCTATTTGTATGATATGGTGAATGGCAGTAAAACAGGAATTAATTATAGGAACAATGCTGTAATAAATTATTCAATTAAGGCAGGGAATTTTGATTATCATTTAAGTATTGCATATCCAAAGGGATTTGGCTTTCTCTTTGCGGGTAATATTATTAAAGACAAATATTATGCAAGATATGGACTGCGAATTTCAGGAAGACAACCCACATTTAATGAATTATACTGGCAGGGGGATTTGTTCGCATGCGGTAATAGCGAATTAACTGATGAAAGATCCGTTTCAATATTTTATAATTTGCATAGAGGAATAGGAAAATGGGGATTTGCATTGAACACCGGATTAGATATGCATTATGATCTAATTGTCTGGCAGCAGCAAAACAGTATATATATGCCTGTTAATAAAAGACGGGTATTTAATCCATATATGCTTATGCATTGCTCATATACAGTTAATTTTGTTAAACTAATTGGCTATGTTAATATTGCACCATCAATAAATGATAAGATTGAAGATTATTCATTATTTATTGATGATCTATTAAATGGCAACACTGGCTATATCACGGATTATTATTCCATTTTGCCATATAGACCAATTATTAACAGTGCATTAAAGGTAGAATCATCCTATAAAAATATTGGATTTTATATATCTATTTTATATCAGTCAAAAAGATTTATTAATGAATATAATACAAAATTCCTGAATGCCTATTATTTTGTTAATGAAGCAGGAATTGTTTATAGAAAAGGAAAAATTGAAACCGAATTAAAATGCCTAAATCTCTTGAATACTGAATATGAAGACATTAGGGGTTATAAAACAGAAGGAAGAAGAATCATATTAAATCTTAAATTGGAGGTCTAATGAAAAAACTAATTTTTTCACTCACAGTTCTTGCATTTTTATCTTGTTCATTATTTAACTTTAATGAAAGTGAAGGCAATGTGTATGTTCTTGACTGGTTAGCAGAAGGAATATTTGTTATGGATTCATCATATACGGTATCGGAAACACCCTTACTGTTAAGCGGAACAGCACCATCGGATTTTTACATATTTGATGATGAGATCTATGTATCCAATTCTGGTTTTAGCGGAACACCATTGATTCAGAAATTTGATATTGATGGAAATGAGCTTTATACCTATGAAACAGCAGAGTATTCATCACCTGCAGGTATTGGGGTTGATGATAATTATATATATATTGCTCTTTTTGGAGCAAATGAGATCCTTATATTGAATAAAAATAATTTAACAGTAAAGAAAACCATTATATTAAAGGAATCACCATATCAAATACTTGTTGATAATGAAAATATATATATTGGAACAAGCACATATTCAGGAGTAAGTGAATATGTGTATATAATGAATGCAGATGATTTTTCACTTGATTCAATTAGTGTAGGAAATTGTCCATGCTATATGATAAAAGATAATGACAATATATATGTTTCATGTACAGGGAATATATTTGAAGGCATAAATGGTGGAATTGCAATATTAAAAAATGGAGCATTAATATCCAAAGTAAATATAAATTCCTGTCCCGGAAAGATTGCAGAAATGGATGATTACATATTTTTCCTGAATAATTATACAGAAGATGATATCTTTTCAAGTAATTTAATGTATATGAATAAGGACAATATAGATAATGATATAGTAATTAACATAAATGGTTTATCGGATTTATTTTCATATAAAAACAGAATAAATGTATTGACCAATTCGGAGAAACTATATCTTATTGATATTACTAAGCTTACAGAGGTTGATTCTTTGACACTAAATAAATCATTAAAATCAGCATCAATAAGGGTTTATCCCTAAATAGCTGTAAGTGTAGTAAAAACACAACATATTGGGCTATGGATTTCATGTAATACTAAATATTGTATATGATTACTTGACAGAATGGCCCTATTTATGTAATATTATAACATTAAATAAACTTAAGTAGGAAGGAGATCTAGTGTCGGGTATAGAATCTATTAGAAAAAGAGATGGGCGGATTGAGCACTTTGATGAAGACAAGATTACAGCAGCAATATTTAAGGCAGCAAAATCCATTGGCGGCGATGATATTGTTTTAGCAAAGAAAATTACAAGCCAAGTTGCAGCGGTTCTTGATGTCCTATATAAGGACGGCAGGGTTCCCACAGTTGAAAATGTTCAGGACTTAGTGGAAAAAATGCTTATAGAGGGCAATTATGCAAAAACAGCAAAGGCATATATTCTCTATAGACAGCAACATTCTGAGATGCGTCAGGCAGAGCAATTGATTAGTCATGGAGTTGTCCTTATGGATAATTATATTGATCAGGCTGATTGGCGTGTTAATGAGAATTCAAATATGTCTTATTCTCTTCAGGGTCTTAATAATCATATTTCATCGGCTATTTCAGCAACATACTGGCTTGAAAAAATATATCCTCAGGAAGTGGGACGTGCACATAGAGATGGCACTCTTCATATACATGACCTTGGTATACTTTCTGTTTATTGTTGTGGATGGGATATGGAATTATTACTTTCAAAGGGACTTGGCGGAGTGAGCGGTAAGGTTGAGAGTTGTCCACCAAAACATTTTAGAACAGCACTTGGGCAGATAGTGAATTATTTTTATACATTGCAGGGAGAAGCAGCAGGAGCACAGGCATTCTCTAATTTTGACACTTATCTTGCACCATTTATCAGATATGATCAAATCAGATATAAAGAAGTCAAGCAGGCAATGCAGGAATTTATTTTCAATGTTAATGTGCCAACACGAGTGGGTTTTCAATGTATGTCAGAAGACACTGAAATCCTTGGAAAGGATGGATGGAAGACCTATAAGCAAATTAAAAAAAATGATACTATTGCAACATTCAATACCGAAAAAGGTATTATAGAGTATTTACCTGTTAATCATGTTTTTAAAAAGCAATATAAAGGAAAGATGTTTAATTTAACCAATAGAATCAGTGATCAATTAATTTCCCCCGAACACAGAATTGTAAGAAAGAAATTTGGCACTGATAATTATGTATTGGAAAAGATCGAAGACACAGTAAAATTGAAATCACCATTTATTATTCCTATTGGAAGTAATGGAAATAAATCAGGCAATCATAATATCAATATAGATATAGTTAAATTGATAGCATGGATAGTAGCAGAAGGAACAATAGATAGAAGTGGACGGGGTATTGGAAGAATAAGTATTTTTCAGTCAAAAATTAGGAGTGAAAAGAATTATAAAGAAATTATTTCAATATGTAAAAAATTAAAATTGAAATGGACGGAAAGAACTCAAAAAGGTATTGGGGAAAAATGCAACGTAATAAGATTTGATTCGGAAAGTACTAAAAAAATATTAAAATATTTTCATTCCAATAAAAAACAAGGTATTAAATTTATTCCCGAAATAATTATTAATGCAGATAAAAAAATATCAAGATTATTTCTTGAGACATATATTAAGGGTGATGGACATGAAAAATGTAAAATTACAACTACATCCCAAAAAATAAGAGATGGTCTAATGCAAATAGCAGTAAATGCCGGATATGGAGCAACAGTATCAACTCGTTTGCCTGATAATAAATTATCCAAAAAAGATAGATATATAATTAGATTAATAAAACATAAAGATACTTATATAAATAGTGTTAAAAAAATAAATTATGATGGTATTATCTGGTGTCCCAATACGGATAATGAAACAGTAATAGCAAGAAGAAATGGTAAAATATTTATTACTGGCAATACGCCTTTTACAAATATAACAATGGATCTTATGTGTCCGAAAAATCTTCGTGATGATCAGGTGATTATTGGTGGAAAGAGAATGAAGGAAACATACAAGGAATTTCAGGATGAAATGGATATGTTCAATACTGCATTTGCCGAAGTAATGATGGCTGGTGATGCAAAGGGAAGAATATTCACATTTCCTATTCCCACATACAATATCACAAAGGATTTTAATTGGAATGATCCGGCAATAGAAAAGGTGTGGGAAATGACAGCAAAATATGGAATCCCATATTTCAGCAATTTCATTAATTCGGATATGGATCCATCAGATGCCAGAAGTATGTGCTGCCGTCTACGGCTTGATAATAGAGAATTAAGAACCCGTTCAAGCAATATGCAGCTTAATCTGAAATTAAATGCAAAAACAGCTCCACCTGAAGAAGCAAAATCAAAGCGGGCAGAAATTAGAGGCGGTGGACTATTTGGAGCAAATCCAATGACAGGCAGTGTGGGGGTTGTAACAGTTAATATACCCAGAATTGTATATAAAGCAGAGAATAGAAATGATTTCTTTAATAATCTTGCAAAGGTAATGGATATTGCAAAGCAATCGCTTGAAATAAAAAGAAAAGTGCTTGAAAGATTTACAGATAATGGTCTTTATCCATATTCAAAATATTATCTTGAAAGTGTTAAGAAAAATTATGGTTTTTATTGGTCAAATCATTTTTCAACAATAGGTCTTATTGGAATGAATGAAGCATGTGAAATGCTTATAGGCAAGGATATCGGTACAGAGCAAGGCAAAACATTTGCACTTGAAACATTAGTTTTTATGAAAGACAGAATGAGGGAATATACAGATGAAACAGGAAATCTGTATAATCTTGAAGCATCTCCGGCAGAAGGAACATCATATAGATTAGCAAAATTGGACAAAAAGCAGTATCCTGATATTAAAACAGCCGGGGATAAAAATCCTTATTATACAAATTCAACACAATTACCCGTGGGCTATACTGATGACCTTTTTGAGGCATTAACATTACAGGATGAATTGCAGAGTCAGTATACAGGCGGAACTGTACTTCATGGATTTTTAGGTGAAAGGATCTATTCTCCGGAATCAGCAAAGCAGCTTGTTAAGAAGATCGCAGAGAATTTTCATTTGCCATATTATACATTAACTCCCACTTTTAGTATATGTCCTATTCATGGATATATATCAGGGGAGCATCAATATTGTCCATATGATCATTCAAAAGAAGAATTAGAGAAGTTTGGAATTGAAACATATATAGAACAAGGAGAATAAAATGGAAAAAACCATTTCAGCCGGAACAAAACCAAAAGAAGTTATTAAGATTAAAAAGGTTCCAACAGAAATTTACAGCAGGGTAGTGGGTTATTTTCGCCCCGTATCCAATTGGAATGAGGGAAAGAGAGAAGAATTCAAACATAGAAAAGAATTTAAGCTTTAAACTGAATTCATTCTGCTTGGGGGAGTCGCGTGATCAGTGTAAAGGGCATTCAAGGTATATCACTTATTGATTATCCTAATAAAATTGTATCAACCCTATTCTTAGCGGGTTGTAATTTCAGATGTCCATTCTGCCATAATCCGGAACTTATTGAAGAAAACAATAATATCCCTGTAATAAAACATGATGAATTAATGAAAAAATTAAAAGATAGAATTAATTTTATTGATGGTATATGCATTACAGGCGGCGAACCGCTTATGAAAGATGAGATAGTAGAATTCATTAAAGACCTTAAAAAGGAATTAATGCTGCCAATTAAGATTGATACAAATGGATATAATCCTAAAATACTGAAACAGATCATTGAAATGGATATTATTGATTATATTGCAATGGATATTAAAACATCTCTAAATAAGTATTATATTGCTGCAGGAATAAATATAAAAACAGATATGATAAAGGAATCAATTGAATTAATAATAAGAAGTGATATTGATAGTGAATTCAGAACAACCTGCGTGCCGGATATTGTGGATTCATCGGATATTCGTGAAATCGGTTCATATATTGTTGGTGCAAAGAAATTCGCACTTCAACAATTCAGGAAAGAAAAAACCCTTAATAAAGAATTTTCAAATAAACATCCATATAAACCGGAAGAAATAATCAAATTCAAAGATATTCTCAAACAATTTATAGATAATATTGTTATAAGAGGATTATAAATCCATATAATTATGAATAAACACACCTTTTTAAAATCATTCAATGATAAGGAAATTATGTTAAGAGAATGGCTGCCAGAAGGTAATATAAAATTTGCAATGCACATAGTACATGGAATGGCAGAACATTCATTAAGATATTCTGAATTTGCTCAATTTCTTAATAAAAGAGGAATAGCAGTTTACTCACATGATTTAAGGGGACATGGATTTACTGTAAAGAATAGTAAGCAATTGGGAATAATGAATAGAAAAGATGGTTCTTTCGTATTTAAGTTGCATTTATAGTATTTAACCTTGGATTTAAAAGTCCACAGTGTTGGTGGATTTTTAACATGAAATAATTTATATCTTTATATCCATATGCCATTCTTTTTAACCGTTTGATTTTGTTATTAAATCCCTCTGAAATAGCAGAACTAATCTTCTTGTGAAACCAGTTCAAAATATACTGCATTTTTTCTGTAAATTTTTTGGATAATTCTACAAATGGCTTTAAACTACTTGACCGTGCTTGCTTAATCCAATTTCCAAAACATTCTTCTGCTTGTTTTATATCATTAGAAGAATAAACCTCTAAGAAACTTTCTTTTAATAACATTGCCTCGTAAATAGGTCTGTTTATTTCACAAAGTTTTTTAAGATATTCTGCTTGATTTTCTGTAAGGTTCTTTTTATTTTTAAGCAAAATAAATCTTTGCCTGCAATTTGTCAGATCAACCAATTCTTCATTTTTCTCTTCTCTCGCTTTCTGCAATTCATCCTTTCTCACTGTATCTACTGTTTTATTTAATTTCTGAATAATATGAAATTTATCATAAACAATCAATGCGTTTACTGCATACTTATTCGTTGAACTAATATATGTACGAGCACCATCCATTGCTACCGATTTAATCTTTTTACAATTTGATTCTCCTATTCCTTCATAATATCTATTCAACACTTCTGACTTTCTCCCTTTTGCATTCCATATCAATAACCTCCGATCTGTATCAATTACATTGGTTAAATATCTATGATATTTTTTATAACTTACTTCATCAACACTCATATTAACCGCTGTTGGAGTAGGTTCCAGTTTCTCTTCTGCCAACTCTTCTAACATCTTTTTATCTATTCTGTACACCACTTCATCATCTATACCTAAATACCATCCCGCTTCCTGATTTGTTGTGATTGCTGTTAATCTATTTATTTGTC
>JAUVJU010000024.1 GCA_030592285.1 Caldifarciminota bacterium | reverse complement strand
GTTTTAACAACATCAAATATTTGTGCTCCAATAAGTTCTTTTACAATAGCATATCTAAGATGTTTATCACATAAGTCATTAGTATTCAATTTATCGTAAAATCCTTTAAATAACGGCACTTCAAGCAATTGTTTAATATTAATTAAACCTGATTCAATACCATCATCAAGATCATGGCTGTTATATGCAATCTCATCTGCAACATTTATTATCTGTGCTTCAATAGAAGCACTTTTATTTGGTTGATAATCTTTAAGCATTGCATTATCAGGAGAATCATAGGCAGTATGATGTTTTATAATGCCTTCTCTTACCTCATATGTAAGATTCAATCCTTTATACTCAGCATATCTATCTTCAAGGTATTCAACTATTCTCAAACTCTGTGAATTATGTTCAAATCCACCACTATTATCCATTATATCATGTAATGCCATTTCTCCCGCATGTCCAAAAGGGGTATGCCCAATATCATGAGCAAAGGCAATTCCCTCAGTTAAGTCCTCATTTGCTTTAAGTGATTTTGCTATTGATCTGCCTATAGAGGCAACTTCTAGTGTATGAGTTAAACGGGTTCTATAATAATCTGCTTCATGATTAACGAAAACCTGTGTCTTGTATTCTAATTTCCTAAATGCCTGTGAATGTAGTATCCTATCCCTGTCTCTTTGAAATTCGGTCCTATATTTTGAATGAGGAATAGCAAATTCCCTGCCTTTTGTTTTTGCCGAGAAACAAGCAAATGGAGCAAGCCGATTCATTTCTTCTTTTTCAAGTTGTTCACCTGATAACATAAATACCCCTTGTTAAAATGATAAAGTGTTTACTTATTTAAGTAGATTCACACTATCTTTTGAACGGAATGCAATAATAAATTCCTTTGCTGTTCTATATGCTTCATCCATCATTTTATCTGCGTATTCCTGATCAATTGAATCAATATCCTTTTTGAATACCTTTGTTGCTTTCTTAATGTTTTCATTATTATCCTTTGCCCATTTTTTCATTTCATTCATTAATTCAGGGGGCAAAGTATTATAGGCAACATTTTGCCAATGTGTTCCTACATTGCCTTTTCTAATGCCATGATCGGCAAATTCACCAACAAGATTTAATGGAGTGCCAGTAATTCCATGCTGTGCTATTGCCATTTTATGAATTTTTATTGCATTAAAAATGTCGCTTGTTCTTTCTAGATCAATATGTACCTCTTCATCAGGATTATAATTACCATGCTTTGAGCCATTATTAATTGCAAGCAATTGAGGATGAATATTATTATCATTAAGTCCATTAACATATTCAACTGCTTCTTCAACTGATGTGATCTCAGCATCAGAACCTGTTGATTTAACTTCTCCTACTTCTACCTCAAGACCAAAATCAGCATCAAGAATGGGCTTTGCAAGTTCTGTTGTGATCTTAATATTATCAGGTATTTGATTAAAGGAAGCATCAATTGCATAGGAAGTATAACATGCTTTAATTTCTGCCTCAATAAGCTGCTTTGCACTATCAATTGCTTTATTGGAAGTATCCTTTACTGTAATATGGTCTCCATGAATAAAAAACGGCATTGTGAATTTATATTTATCAGCGTAATCAAGAAGCATATCAGCAAATATTTCAGGTGTCTGTCCTGTATATCCGCCATCAATATGTCCTTCTGATTTTGCTAATTCAAAGCACATAATAGAATTAAGTTCTTCGGCTGCTTTCATTATTCCCGGTACAACATGCTTGATCCTTATATTACATGCCATAATAATTAGTGGTTCATTAAAGATTTGCTCAAAAATTGGTTTGGAATTAACCAGATTGATATTGGATGATCCGATACGATTAAGTATCAATTCGTTCTGTAATTTTTTGAAGTCCATAAACTGCTCCTTTTTATTGATTTAATAATAAAAATACATATAATTTATGCACAGTGATTTAAGTTAATATTTTAGCAGTTTAATATTAAAATTCAAGTCAAATGTAAAGGAGCTAATATATGAAAAAAACAATCCTTCCATTAATTTTGATTCTACTTATTTCTTCATGTACAACAATTACAACAGAGTCCTTTAGAAGTGCAGATACTTTGGGCGGTCCATTGAGGTTCAGAGGTGGTGTTGGATTACAGGCAGGGCAGGCAGTTGAATCACAGACAAACCCGGATTCCTTGAAAAATTTTTCACATATGAATCCAGCTGTACAGGCATGTGCTGGTATAGGTATATTGGAAAATATTGATTTTTATACATCTGCCTCTGTTAGTTTTCCATTATCAATGGATTTTGGCATAGGTATAAAATACAAATTTCTTGATAAAATAGGATTAAAGGGAGCAATAATACCATCAGTAAAATATAGTTTTGCAGATAGTATTGTTGTTAAGAGCAGTTTATTAGGTAGTTCACAGGATACAATTAGTTACAATATAAAGGGTTTTGAATTGCCTGTTGTATTTACATATTCAATCATAGACATATTTTTACTCACAGGTGGAGTTCATGGAGGATACTATACAATGAATTATACAAAAAATAATGTGAGCAACAATTATGATGTATTTACATACGGAATAATTCTAATGCCTGAGATAAAATGGTCTGTTATACGAATATCACCGGGACTTGATATAAGGAATTTTTACAGCAAAAATACACCAATTAGTAATACTGCAAGTAATTCCTTAATAGTTAAACATTTTTATCCATTTATTTCACTATCATTACAGTTTTAAGAAGTGATTATTAAAATTAAGTAAAACGGAGGACAAATGAAAGTATTAAAAAATGCCATAATTGTAACAATGAACACAAATTTGGATATAATTAAGAATGGATATATAATTATAAATGATAATGGAGATATTGAGGAAATCAAAGAAGGTAATTATTCGGGGGAAAATGCAAAGGACATGAAGGGAGATCTATTAATACCCGGATTAATTAATGGACACACGCATACTGCAATGACACTTCTAAGGGGATATGCGGATGATCTACCATTAATAGAATGGCTTGAAAAGCATATTTGGCCCAAAGAGGGAGAATGGATGAATGAAAAGAATGTAAATCTTGGAACAGAATTAGGTATTATGGAAATGCTTGCATGCGGTACAACAAGCTTTTGTGATGGATACTTCTTTACATCTTCAACAGTTGGTCTTGCAGATAAAATCGGTATCAGAGGACTTATGGCAGAAGGACTTATTGATTTTCCAACACCTAATAAAAAAACACCTGAAGAAGCCTTTGATTACATAAAAGATACATTGAATATTTCTAATAATAAGATTAGTAGAATTGTTTTATATGTACATGCCCCATATACAACATCACCCTTATGGATTGAAAAAGTATCACATTTAGCAAAAGAAAATGATTTACTTTTTGTTATACATACAGCAGAAACATTATTTGAGGTTTCTGAAATAAAAAAGAGATATGGAAAGACGCCTGTTGAGCATTGTGCTTCACTTATTCCTGTAGAAACCAAAACAGCAATGGCACATATGGTGCATCTTAATGATAAAGATATGGATATAGCAGCTGATAGAGATTTTGGAGTTATTCATAATCCTCAATCCAATCTGAAATTATCATCAGGAATAGCAGAAATTGCAAAAATGAGAAAGAAGGGAATCAATGTATCCATTGGAACTGATGGTGCGGCAAGTAATAATAATCTTGATATCATTGAAGAAATGCGAACAGCATCATTAATTGGCAAATATGATGATCCACAGCATTTGAGTGCTATTGAAACAATGAAAATGGCAACAATAGAGGGAGCAAAGGTTTTACATATTGATGATGAAACGGGCTCATTGGAAAAAGGCAAATCCGCTGACATTGTGAGAATATCTCTTAATGGTATAGAATCATATCCGTATTTTGGAAATCCATATTCATTTATTGTTTATGCAATGAATAGCAGGGATGTTAAAATGACTATGATTAAAGGCAATGTTCTTTATGAAAATGGAGAATACTCAACAATTGATGCAGATAGAGTGAAAAGTGAAGTGCGGAAATTACAATAATTTGGCTTCAAAGGTTTAGTGCAGTTTTGTTATTTTTTTCTCTGCTTGTATCAATGCTAATTTGCTCTGTGGGTTGTCATTCCGTACTTGATACGGAATCCAGTATTTTCTGCTCCGTCACACAAGTAAAGGTTGCATATTGTGAGTAATCCGAGGGAATATGTTACGAAGAACTTTTATTTCTTCCTGACATGCCTATGGCATGTTACCTCACACAACCAAACAAATGAACTGCTGCGAGTAGTAAGCATACAAAACAGTTATAGCAGATGTATATTCCGAATAATTTGAGGAATATATTGATTATATTGGTTGTCCTCGTCCGCAGAAAAGAATTATCTTATGTCATACCTTCTATCTGCATATTCTATGTTTTATTTTCTTATACTGTTACATTAAATATTCAAATCAAGGTGATTATTAAAAATGAAAAAGCAGATTAAAATTGTTTCATGGAATATAAATGGTATTAGGGCAATAGAAAAAAAGGGATTTATTGATTGGTTCTTTACTGTAAAACCCAATATTATGTGTGTGCAGGAAACAAAAGCAATGGAAGAACAGGTGCCTGAAAGGATATTGAATTTAAATAATTATACAAAAATATTCGCATCAGCAGAGAAAAAGGGGTATAGCGGAGTAGGAATAATAACAAATATTGAACCATATTCACATAATACTGTAATAGGAATAGATAAATTTGATAGGGAAGGTAGAATAATAAGAGTGGGCTTTGAAGAATTCATTCTATACAATGTATATTTTCCTAATGGCAAGGCATCTGCTGAACGATTAGCATACAAAATGGATTTTTATATGAATTTTTCAGAAATGATGAAAAAGCATTTGGAAAAAGGAGATAAAATTATTATTTGCGGTGATGTTAATACTGCTCATAGAGCAATTGATCTAAAAAGACCCAAAGAAAATGAAAGATCATCAGGGTTTCTGCCAGAAGAAAGAAAATGGATAGATGAATTATTGAATATGGGATTTATTGATACATTCAGGGTATTTAATGATAAGCCGGATAATTATTCATGGTGGGATTACAAAACAAGGGCAAGGGAGAGAAATGTTGGATGGCGTATTGATTATTTTTTCATAAGTGAAAATTTGAGAAAAAATCTCAAAAAGGCAGACATTCTAAATGATGTTTATGGTTCCGACCATTGCCCGATCTCCATTGATACGTGTTTTAAGAAATAACATAGGAGTACAAATGAAGTATTTAATTATTATTGTTTTATTATTTTCGATTTTTATTCAGATTGCCGCTTTTGAATTATTTGCAAAGCCAATTGAGGATAAAATGGAGGAAGCACGCACAATTAATACATTACATATATTTAAGAATAGATTATTTATTGGCTATGGTGATTATGGTATAAATACTGGTCCTACTGATATTATTTATTATAATTTTATAGATAGTACATGGAATAATGCTTTCACAATACAGGAAGAAGCTATTGAGCATTATGTGGAAATTGATAATAAACTCTATATTCCAGGTGTTGATGCAACGGACAATTGGGATTTTGGTAATTACTATATTTGTGATGGAATTGAATGGGAGAAAAAAAGAAATATTCCTAATGGCATACATGTATTTGATATAGAGAAATACAATGACAGATTGTACTGTGCTACAGGAAATTTTCTTAAAACCGATTCTGTTAATGGGCTTGCTCCCGGAGCAGTGCTTTCATCTGAACATGGTAATAAATGGATATATGATTATATTTCCCCATCGGATAAAAATCTTGTTTACAGGATCACGGATCTAATTGTTTATAATAACAAATTAATGGCATTTTATTATGGATATATTGGTTTAGAAAAAAGTGATATTCCGGAGGAATATCATCAATATCTGAGTAATCCCATTATTCAGGATAGCATTGAGTATTATCTTGTTATGATCCCGGATATTATGGGACAATCGGATGTGTTGGTCTATAATGATGATTATTGGAAATTAGAAAATATTATTTCTGCTGATAATATTATTTCTATTAAACCATTTGTTTTTAATGATAAGCTGCTGATGTTCACTTTGCAGGGAAAATATGTTAGAGGAGTATCAACATATATTAAAGAACACGGAGTTTTACCCAAAAATGTTATTTCATCGCTATATATGAATAATGGTGAAAAAACATTGAAGATCAATATGGATTTTGATCTGATCATTGATTTTGCTTCTTATGATAATGCATTATATATGCTTATTTTGAAAGGGAAGGACTATATTATACTAAGAACCAATAATATGCAGAAATGGAGTTCAAGTGTAATTCCGCAGAATGCAGGAAAGATACTGTCATTTGCTATATATGGGGAATATGTGTTTCTTGGAAATGATATTGGGGAGATATATAAAACGGATAGATAATAAGAATGAAGATAATTGCATTTTCTATTTACCTTTTCTGTTCATTTTCATCTTTTCTACTTTGTCACACAACCAAATAAATGAGCTGCTGCGAGTATAATAAATACCAATTGTATCGCAGATACTCATTATATTGGTTGTCTTTCTCCGTAGAAAATTTTGTTGGAAAGGTGAGGACAATTGCTCTGGTGAGCATAGAATCAACCCGATTTTCTCTCAAAGCTCATCAGAGTAATTGTGTGAGCGTTTCCATCATGATTATATTGTTCTTCAATTTATTATCTTATTTTTTTTTCTACTCCGTCACACAAGTAAACGGATTGATAGGTGGGTTTTGAACCCACCACTACAAACATAATGAATTTATAAATGATCAAAATTCAAAGGTTGCATATTCCGAATAATATGAGGAATATGTTGAGCAGGTCAATATGAGGAATATATTGCTCCTCTTTCTTGACTTGCCCTGAGTTAATCGAAGGGTCCTTCTCCGCAGAAAAGATATGTTTGTAGAGACAGGGATTGCCCTGTCCACCATCTTTTCATCATGATTATATATCTTTTCTATTGTAAAGATTGAATATTGATATTGAATTTTAGTATTTATTAATTATAATGATTATAAATAACAAGGATTTTATATGAAAAAGAAAGCATTATTTATTTTCATACTATTAATTTCACTATCAATCTTTTCAACTGAATACATTATTAGAGATACTGAAAAGGATATTACTATTAATAAATATCAAAGTGAGTATCAAATATTATTAAATTCATTTTCAATAAATAGTATTGATGATTATATTAATATAGATCTTGAGGGCAGTGAAAATCTTTTTGAAACAGGGAAACCAGTTTTGCCTGTTATAAGGTTCTATATTGATGGAGAAGATTATAAAGATATTAATATTACTATTAATGATTCTATGACTATTAAAGTTAAGGATAATAAAAAAATAAATCCTGCACCTGTTTCAATTCTAAAAACATCTTCAAGAAAGATTGAATATATTAATGAGGAATTATATAATAGAGATGCTTATTATCCTAATATTAGATACAAAGTGATTGATATGGGATATATTATGGGTAAGAGAAAAACAATGATTGAGATCTATCCATTTTCATATAATCCTGTCAAAAATATTATTACTGCATATACAGATATAACCATTGATTTTAATAGTATTGTTATTGATGCTGAAACAAGCTGGGGAGAACTACCGGCTGTTTATCTATTTGTTTTGCCATCAGAATATCTTACATCGGCAATACCCTTAATTGAGTGGAAAAGGAATAAGGGATTTATAACAAAAATTATTATAATTGATTCAGTAGGCAGCACTAATAATGAAATAAAAGGTGCAATTCAAAATTTCTATGATAATTCAATTTTCCCTCTTAAATATGTGCTTTTGATTGGGGATATTGATAAGATTCCCAATTTCATAGGTACGGAAATGAATTTACCTCCAACTGACCTTTATTATTCAACATTGGAAGGAACGGATTATTTTCCGGATATCTATGTTGGAAGATTATCTGTTGAAAATACTGTAGATATTGAATTAATCACAGAAAAGATTTTATTATATGAACAGGCATTATGGGACTCAACGGATGATTGGGCTAATAAAGCGTATTTAATGGCAACGGATGATGCTGGATTTCATTTATTAGCAGAAGGTACGCAGAATTATGCAGCAAACAAACTGAGAACATTACCAATGATTGTTGATTCATTTTATGATTTTTATTATACAGGCACACCTGTTAATGAGGCATTTAATTCAGGTAGAGCAATGGGAATATATACAGGACATGGTTTACAGACATTATGGGGAGGTCCTCCATTTAATCAGGTAAATATTAATGCTTTAACAAATTTTCAGAACCTATCTCTTGTTTATAGTTTTTCCTGTCTTACGGGTAATTATGCCTACTCATCCGAATGCTTTGGCGAAACATGGATAAGGGCAAATGGCGGAGCAATATCATTTATTGGATCTTCTGTTAATTCATTATGGTATGAAGATGATGCAATGGAAAGGGGTCTGATTAGGGCAATTGCAGATTCATCCTATTCTATTAATGGTCAATTACTCAATTATGCGAAAATGGCTGTCTATAATCAATATTCAGGAGGAGGATTTTCAAAAAGATATTTTGAAATGTATAATATTCTTGGTGATCCTTCTTTGAGTATTTATTGGGATATTTTTGGGGAATTGAATATAATTACTGATCATATTGTTCCTCTTCTTGAAGACAGCATAAGACTATATATTTCTAATGGTATTAATCCTGTAAAGAATGCAATGGTATCGCTCATTTTCAATGATTCATTGATAAATTCGTATTATAGTGATTTTGTTGGATATCTATCATTCAACAATTTATTTAATAATGGAGACACATTAATTGTTTATGCAACTGCACATAATTATAAAATGGATTCAACTGTGATTGTTATTGAAGATACTGATTATAATGCATCTTTAATAGATTTAAAATTTACTGAAAATATATTTTCACTAAATGCAGCAGATGGAATATTTTCTGCAGGTGATAATGGTTATATTAAACCTGAAATTCAAAATACAGGAACAGATACCCTTTTTAATGTGTATTTAACAATTAAAAGTGAGTATGGTCGTATCAATATAACTGATACACTGTTATTTGTTGCTGACACAATATTACCTGCACAGATAGTGATAGCAAGTGATTCAACACAAACCATTGTTCTTGATACTTTAAATCCATTTTTAGCAGAAAAATTTTATTGTGGAATTATTTCTGATTCACTAATCAAATCATTTACATTATTTAGAGAAATAAAAGCTCCTTTACTTGAGAATTCCGAAAGAAATATTATTAATAAATCCAATAATATTATTATTTCAGGAGACACACTGTTGATTGTATTTGGTATAAAGAATTCAGGGAATTATGATGATAGGGGTATATATATGTATTTTGAAACCATATCACCATTACTTGAAATTCCAAATGACACTCTTTATATATCTCATATTCCATTTGAGAATATTGTATTAACAGATACGGTTCAGTTTATCATTAATGATACAATAAGTACATTTAAAATAATTAATTATAATATGATTATTAATGATTCCCTTGGAAACAATTATACTATAAGGGACTCATTTATTATTAATAGATTGGATTATCTTGTAATTGATTATGATAATAACAATAATTCAGGACCATTTATAGATTCTGTATTAACAGTATTAGGATATAGTGGAAATTACAAAACAGCCATTAATAGAAGCGAACTTTATCAGTATAAAAATGTTTTTATGTGCAGGGGAGTGTATCCCAATGCAACATTCCTTTCAGGAACGGATTCTATTGCATCATTAATAGATACACTTCTTGAAAGTGGTGATATTAACTTTTATATGGAAGGCGGTGAATGTTGGTATTTTGATGTTGTGGATTTGGGAGGATTTAGTTTTAATGAAAAATGTGGAATTAATCCTATTGGTGATGGCGGCACCATTACAGGAAGTATTGATGGAATAGATACATATATTGCAAATTCAATGTCATTTGCCTATGCGGGAGATAATTCATATCTTGATTTTATTGATGATACAATTACAGGAAGAAATATTTTTATTAATGGCAGCAATATTCATGGTGTATCAAACATTGGTTCATCATACAGAAGTGTGGGATTATCATTTGAACTTGCAGGTCTTACAGATGCTTCTTCTCCTTCATTAAAAAGTGAACTATTAAATAATATTATGAATTTCTTTAATGGTTTAACAGGCATAATTGATACTAAAATAAGAAATAAGCAATTCAGTTTTGATTTGATTAGAAATAATCCATTTAGTAGAAATATTGTTTTTAGAATAAATGGTGAACCGGGGCTTAAAGTAAAAATTAATATTTATGATATTACCGGACGAATGATCTATAAAAATAATATTGTACTTAATTCAAAAAGTAATAATTTGAAATGGAATGATGCAAATGAAGTGCCGGGAGGAATATATTTTATTAAGGCAATTACATCACAAGGTGAACAGATAAAAAGTAAGATAATATTTATTGATTAAGAATTTAGGGACGGTCGTCCATTTTGTCCACAAATTATTAAAATCACTACAATTCCTTATTTGTGGACAAAATAGACGACCGTCCCTTTACTTTCCCTCTTGACTATTATATGATTTATTGTATCATAGGATAAATACAAAGGAGAAATATGAATATATTTATTGATTCATCTTCACCAGTTTCTGTTTATAAACAAATAAAGAATCAGATAAAAGGTCTTGCTTTAAATGGTGAATTGGAGCCGGGAACAATTCTTCCAAGCATCAGAGTGCTTGCTTCCTATCTTGAGGTTGCTATTAATACTGTTGCAAGAGCTTATTATGAACTTAGTGATGAAAAGATCATTAAATTGGATGGAAGAAGAGGAAGTGTAGTAAATGATATTGATGATACAGATAAAGATAAACAAAAAGCATTATTCATTAATGAATTAGCAGAAGAATTCCTTTTAAGAAGTAAGGAGTATGGTTACAGCAAGGATGATCTTATTGAAGTTATTAGTAGAAAATACCCTGATATTTATTAGAAATGAAGATTAAGATACCAATTAAATATAAAAAAATACTTGGAAAGTTCAATAATACTGAATTGTATATTGTAGGTGGATTTGTCAGGGATATTATTCTTGGCAGGAATCCCAAAGATATGGATATAGTTGTTTTTAATTCCACAAAAGAAATTGAAAAGGCATTGAAATGCAAACCATTTATAATTAATGAACGATTTGGCACTGCTCGATTTATTTTTAATAGCAATTTTATTGATGTAAATATTGCTGAGAATGGATTGAAGAAAGATATTCTGAGAAGAGATTTCACAATAAATGCAATTTCCTGTGATAAGGAAGGCAATGTTATTGATATTGTTAATGGTATTAATGATTTAGAAAAGCAGATCATTAGAACGGTTAGCAAAAATTCTTTTATTGATGATCCATTAAGAATGCTTAGGGCTTATAGGTTAAAAGAGGAATTGGACTTTGAATTTGCCAAAGGATTGAGATCCAATATAAAAAACAATGCACATTTAATTAAGGATGTTTCAAAAGAACGCATTAATGTTGAACTTATGATGATGTTTAAAAATCCTGAATCATCATATCTGTTTAAAGAATTGGATAAGGTAGATTTGCTTTTAAATATATTTCCTTATCTCCTAAAAACAACAAATTATTATCATAAAAAATTTAAAACAAGAACACTTTACAATCATTTACTTAAAACTGTTTATGGTATTGATAAGGTTATAAAGCATATATCAGATAGTGACTTAAAAGAATATGCAGATAATCATATTTATGAATTGTATCTTGCAGCTCTTTTTCATGATATTACAAAGCCCATTATGGAAGTTAAAAAGAAAAACAAACTTTCTTTTGCAGGACATGATTTAAAGAGTGCAGCAGTAACCAATGAGATACTAAAAAATGATTTGAAAATGTCTAATCAAATGATTAAACGAATTAGTAAACTAATTAAGATGCATATGAGACCACATATGATACTATCTACTAATAATGTTACGCAGCGAGGATTTTTTAGATTATTCAGAGATGCAGATGATGATATTGCAGGACTGATTATTCTCACAATGGCTGACAAATTTTCTTCAGAAGGGATTATTGATAATGATTATATAAAATTATTTAGAAAAATGAAAATGATCTCTAATAAATTAAAGGAAAAAAAGATAAGATTTATTACTGGTAATGATATTATGAAAGCATTTAAAATAAAGCCATCACCATTAGTTGGTCAACTTATTGATGAAGGGAATGAATTTGCATTGAAAAATCAAATTAAAGATAAATCAATAATACTTGATTATTTGAAGAAAAAGATGAATAGGAACGATTGTCCATAAATTCACATCACCAGAAGTATTTGGTCTCATCAGCACTGCTACAGGGGACGGTGGTTGAAAATGTTGAAAAATCAGTTATCCGCCTTGATTATTATGTTATTTTTTCCTGGCATGCTACCTCACACAAACAATAAGATGTACATTCTGAATAATTCGAAGAATGTATTACGAAAAACATTTATTTCTTATCTTTCTTTTATCCTTTATCTTTTCCTGACATGCCTATGGCATGTTACGTCACACAAGTAAACGGATGAACTGCTACACATTGTATGTCGCAAACAGGGTAAATGTAAGGATGTATATTCCGAATAATTTGAGGAATATATTATGCAAAATCTTTATTTCTTTTCTTTCTTTTTTATCTTTCGTCAGCTACCTCACACAACCAAATAAATGAGCTGCTGCGAGTATAATAAATACCAATTGTATCGCAGATGCTCATTATATTGGTTGTCTTCGTCCGCTTATGTTAAAAATAATTTGAGGAATATATTGGACTTATTGTTTGTCTTTGTCCGCTTCTGTTCTTAATATTTGTCTTTGGAAAGGTGAAGACAATTGCTTTGATGAGCATAGAAACAATCCGATCTTCTCTCAGGGTTCATCAGAGTAATTGTGTGAATCTTTTCATCATGATTAATTGTTTTTTTTCTATCTTTTCTGTTCAGTGGATATTATTCTTTGCTTTTTCTGAGTGAACCTTTATATCATATTTATATTATATGTTCTTATCTAAAATATTGCTTGCTCTTTTGCAATGATCTTGTTTAATGCTTCAGTAAAATAATTTGAATTTTGAAGTATTTCAGGCTCAACTCTTTGCTGATAAAATTTGAATGATTTTTCAACTTCATCTTTTAATGCGGTCTTTAGATTTCCGCTTCCCAAACCTCTTTCAACATCTTCTTTATGATAAAGCAAAATATCTTTTGCTAATTGTCTTGCTAATTTTATAGAACTTTTATGATTTTTTTGAACATTTGGCGGGAGATTTTTGAAATTATCAGGTAATGTAAAGCCGGATAAAAGGCTTTCAAATAAATTACTTCCAAGTTTTTTCTTTGATTTTTTATCATCTGCAGGTGTTGGCTTAGGGGCTGGTTCAGGTGCTGCTTGTGGAATATCAGAAGATGTTGACGGTATTTCAGATGATGGGGGTGTATCTACTGTGCTGCCTAAATCAGGAGAAGTTGGAGGGGGAACATCTGGCTGAATATTGCCAAATCCACCAAAATCGGCTGAGGGTGGTTCTGCGGTAGTATTTGGTTCTGTACTATTAAGCATTGATCCCAAATCAGGTGCTGATGTATCTTCTAATGGAACATTCCCAAAACCACCTGGATCTTGTGCTGTAATTTCTGTTTGTGATGATTCTGTAGATTGATTCATAATAGCTCCCAAATCAGGAGGAGCAGATTTGCTAGTTTTGGCAGGTTGAATGTTTCCAAACCCACCCAAATCAGCTGATGGTTCTGAAGGTGCGGATTCCTGTGCTGGTGGGCTAGCCGTAGAGGCAGGATCAATATTTCCTAATTCAGGAATATTTTCTGTTTGTGGTTCTTGCCCAAGATTTCCAAGTGCACCTAATTCAGGTGCTGCTGATGGAGGTTCTTGTACAGGAGCAGATGGTGTTTCAAAAGAATTTCCCAAAATAGTTGGAGCAGCTTCTTGTACGGGAGGTGTAGTTTGTTGTGGAGTAGATTCAAAGACAGGCTGAGATGGAGTATCTCCAGCAACTGGAATCATAGGTATGTCAATAGGTTCAACATATATACCAAAAATATTACCACAATTCGGACACTTTATTGGTGCTCCGCCTATTGGAATATATGCATCCTCAATTTCATATTTTCTATTGCATTTAGGACATTCTACCTTCATCCCGACTCCTTGTTTTATTAATCTATATATTATATTTATTTTCAAAATATTTTCAAGTTAAATTTATAGTTATTGTTATAACGAAAAAAAGATATTGTTATTAATTCAAATCTATATATAATAGTTAAAATTATAAATGGAGTATAAATGAAAAAGATTCTTGAATTAATTGAAATAAAGAAATCATTTGGGAAAAAAGAGGTATTAAGAGGTATATCTCTTGAAGTAAATAGTGGTGAAATATTGGGATATTTGGGACCAAATGGATCAGGCAAAACAACAACATTAAGAATAATTCTTAATGCCCTAAAACATAATGAGGGGGAAATTATGTTTATGAACAACCCTATACATTATGGGAATATAAAATTTAGAGAACAAATTGGATATATGCCTGAAAATGATATGCCATTTGGTTTTGTTAATGCTGTGGAATATCTACAATTTATTGGAAGGGTATATAATATAAAAAATGAAATGTTAAAAGAACGCATAAATGAATTTTTAACAATTTTCGGATTAGATAATGAAAGAAAAAAGCTAATAAAAAATTACTCAAAGGGAATGAAACAAAAGATTCTTTTTATTAGTGCAATTATTCATAATCCTAAACTATTAATATTAGATGAACCATTTACAGGGATAGAGCCGAATACAGCAATGCTCATGCGTAATATTATTATTGAAATGAAGAAAAAAGGAACAGCAATAATTTTTTCCTCACATGTACTTGAAATTGTAGAAAAGCTTGCAGATAGGGTGGTGTTAATTAATAATGGATTAAATGTAGGACAGGGATTGGTAAGAGAATTGAAAGATAAGGGTGGATTGGAACAGTTTTTTAGTCAATTAACCTTAACAGATAATATTGATAATAATACAAATCGAATTATTGAGATAATTGGAAAATGAATAGAGAAACAGTAAAATTGTACTATTATGAATGGTTGAGAACAGGAAGTATAATTAAATTAATGCAATTATTAATGGTTCTGATTTTTCCTGTAATGTTATTTATATTAATGTTTTGTGTGCCTGTAATTATGAACAAGGGTAAAATGCTTTCAGTTGCATCAGCAGGATATTTTGTTTTTATTGTAGCAGGTATTTACTCTCTAATTTATAAAATGGAATCAGAAAGCAGAATTACTGATGGTTTTCCGATTGATTATATACCTTTAAGAAAATATAAGGTTTCACTTGTACATATTATTTTTACAACAATTCTTGTTACTGCTATTGTATATTCAACATTTTATGCAGGGATTTTTATACTTGATCTTATTATTAAAAAAACATTGGGATTTCATTCATATTCAATCATCATAAATATTCTTCAGCCATTTTTTGTGGGTTTGCCTTATATTGTTTTATATGGAGTTATTACTGGCTCACTGTTGGGTATGATTGGTAAAAAAATCATTGATAATGTATCTGAATCAATGAAGAGATTTGTAATGATATTATTTTTTCTTTTGCTGTTTTTTACATTAAAACCATATTTTTCTGCTTTATGGTCAAACATTGCTTCAAATAATATGGATTCAATGCTTTTTATTTTATCTCCAATAAACTGGTCTTTGATTATTAGTAAAATTGCATCAGGAGCATTTACAATATCCGAAATTATTTACAGTGTGTTATTCATTTTAATAGAGATTTTTCTCATTATTCTTTTAAGTTTTATAAGATTTAGAAAATCAGTTAGTATAGATTTATCATATAGTACTAATAGTATAGACATAGGAATAATTTCACCATTATGGAACATTGTAATAAAAAAATGGTTTTCTCTGCCGATTCTGGTATTTTTTGTTATATGGATTATTTTTGTAATTATTAGTATAGTAAGCGGCAATGCATTGTTTGCATTAATTGCTAGTTCAGGATTTCTTATATATACAATAATTGCTCTTGATAGAATGATACCTTCAAAAAATGAGGATTACAGGAAATTGTTTGAGGGCTTACCAATATCATCACAACACATTGAAGGTGTATTTTACGGAATATATTATTTGCTATACTCTATTCCAATGGTTTTAATAAGTTATGCATTATTAGGTAAATTATTTATCAATGAGATTGCGATTAATGTGCCATTAACATTATCAAGTATTGTTTTGAAAATTTTTCCAACAATTAGTATTTTGGCAATCATTCCTATACTAATAATGTTTTACCCATTATTGTGGTCATCAAATAGAAAAGGGAAAAAATTGAAAAAGAGAACAGTGATCCTCTACTATGCTGCAGGTTACTTTTTTATTGCAGCAATCTCATCATTTGCAGCAGGATACTATGCTATAGAACCAATGCATAATATTATTAATAAAATATTCTGGGGAAAGGGATACTATGTTGGTAAATTCACATTGTATTCATTAACAGGCATTGGTATAATGGTTCATATAAGAGCATTTATTTTAATAGTTAAAAATATATTAACAAATCATTGATTATGTGATACTATATATTATATAAAGGAGGTATATTATGAAAAATGTATTAATAATAATTTTTATTTTAATATTCATCATAATATCAGCAGAAGATATTTTTGTTAAAAAAAATGATGGCATATATAGAATAACAATTGATGAGAATGGTGATACATTATCAATTGAAAAGATCAGCGTAATAGATGATACAAAGGAAGAGGAGAAAGAAAAGTCAGATGAAGAGATCATTACAGACAAGGTGTTTGATGATGATCCTCAATGGTTAAAATCAATAGTGCCTTATAAATGGCAGGTGGGTGTCTATAGCTTTTCCCGTGGACCATTTTATGGTTTTACTTTGGCGGCAAGTTTTATTCCTGATATTTCTTTAAAACCGGAATTAATTGGTTTTTCTTCAATGGCAATGCCATTAGGCATGCTCTTGGCACCGCCAATGCTTTTGGGAGACAGTGTTTCCCCAATTGCTATACCCATTATTGATATGGGCTATTATCTTGGTCCTTTGGATTATTTTGCATTTAGATTTTTTATTGCTCCATCTATTAGTACAAATCAGTATGATCCCGGATTTTCAGTTTTAGCAGGTATTACTGAATCATGGGGCGGATATTTTCTTTTAGAGAATATTGGTGATTTCAGAAGAGCAGCAGGACACTTTTATAATGCAGGAGCATTTACCGGCTATTTATGGGGCGGACTACAGGGTTTATATATTGCATCCAAAATAAATTCAAGTGATTCAAATACATCAATACGAATAGGAATAGGAACTGCTTTAGCTTATTCTTTGGGACTTAGATCCCTTGGATTTTGGGTAGGTAATAATAAGGACTTGGGGTATAGATCTTTGGATGTATGGATTCCTGCATGCAATACCTTTATAGGTATGCTGATAATGGGTGATGTGATTATTCAGAGTGAAATAGATTCTGAAGAGGTTTTACTATTATTATCATTTGGAGGCATGGCAAGTACTGCAGCTACTGCCTATATAATGAAAGACACACATTTTGATGATTTCAATGCAATGTTGACAATACTTGGAGGAATACTTGGAGGCAGTTTAGGTGCAGGTGTAAGTGGATTATTGCTTCCATCTACAAATGAATTTTATTTATCATTACCAGCTATTGGGATAATTGCCGGGGAATTTGCAATATATCAATTAAGAAAAAATACAATTGGAGCTGATATAAAAATACCCACCAATATTGGATTTAATTTTTTCCCAACAGAACATAATGGTATGGGAGTCAATTTAAGTTTTAATTTTTAGGAGATCATATGGATTATTTGAATTTAATAAAATCATTATCACTTGAATCATTTAAGGCGGATTTTGTTGATGCAAGAATAGAAAAAAGACAAATAACAATTATTTCATTAGAAAATCATTTGATTAATAATTCCATCAAGGAACAGTATGCAGGAATATTTATTCGTGTTTATAATAATGGCAAATGGTTTTATACTTCACTTAATGAAATCAGTAAGGACAATATTGTAAAATCAATTCAGGGACTTATTGGTCTATCAGGTAAATCAAAAGGAAAAAAGGAACCATTCTATGAGAAAATCACAGCATTTGAGAAATCAATTTTTATTTATAATGAAAACAATCCTACACAAATTCCAGTTAAGGAAAAAAGGGATCTAATTACTCATTATGATGATTTGCAGAAAAAATATCCTGAAATAAAGGTTACCGATTCTGTTTATGTTGACAGATATTCAATGTTATACTATGGTAACTCAAAAGGAAGATTTACTGCCTATGATTATGCAGGAAATATGATGCGACTTTCATTTATGTTTGCCGATGATAAGAATAGATTCAGAGGTTCATATAGAAAGTATGCAAATGATTATAATGAGTTGCTGAATTTGGATAATGATATTAATGAGGAAATAAATGAATCAAAAAGATTTCTTAATGCTCCCACAGTTAAGGCAGGTGAATTTCCGGTAATATTATCTCCTATGGTTGCAGGGGTTTTTGCCCATGAATCATTTGGCCATAAATCAGAAGCAGATTTTATGCTTGGAGATGAAACAATGAAAAGGGAATGGAAAATTGGAAAAAAGGTAGGAAGTGATATTCTTTCAATTATTGATGATGGCGGGCAAAAGGGTATTTCAGGTTATGTGCCATTTGATGATGAGGGAAATCCAGCCGAAAAAACATATTTGATTAAAAATGGAATTTTAACAGGACGATTACATTCTCTAATTACAGCGGACTTTCTTGAAGAGGAAGTAACCGGAAATGGCAGAGCAATAACAACGGAATTTGAACCAATTGTGAGAATGACCAGTACATATATTGATAAAGGGGAAAGCACATTTGAAGAACTTGTTTCAGGCATTGATGATGGTTTTTATATTGATACCTTCAAGCATGGATCTGGTTTATCCACCTTTACAATAGCACCCTCAAAGGCATATAAGATAGTAAAAGGAAAAATTGCAGAACCCATTAGAATCAATGTGATAACAGGGAATGTTTTTAAAACATTGAATCTTATTGATGGATTATCGGATAAGGTGATAATTAATTCATCATTAATGGGCGGTTGTGGAAAAATGGAACAGTACCAATTAAGAATAAGTTTTGGTGGTCCGGAAGTAAGAATCAGTAAAATGAATGTAAGTTAGGAGTAATAATGGAAAAAGAATATTTTGTAAGTAAAACAAAAAATATATCACTTAATATTGTAAATACAAAAATTGATTCTATAAGAGAGAAGAGTACAATTAGAAAATCAGTAAGGGTGTTAAAAGATGGGAAAATGGGTATATCGGGCTCTCGTTCAGATCTTCCATTTGAAGAACTTGAACAAAATGCAATATCAATGATAGATATTGAATTACCAAATGGCTTTGCTTTTCAGGATGGCTGCAAAAAGGAATGGGATATCATAAAAAGGGATTTTAGTAATGATGAAATCGTGAATATTGCAAATAATGTTTTGAAACAGTTAAAAGAAAATTTCCCTGATTATATATTTTCAAATAAGATCGGATATGAATATAGTAATGTAAATGTAAAAAACTCAAAAAATATGGATTATACTGTAAAAACAAATGGTATTTATCTTGCAATCATATTTAAGCATAAGAAGAGCAATTCAATTATGGATGGGTTTTTAGGTAAACAATATTTTGATACACCAGATATTGATGAGTATATTGTAAATTATTCAAAATACCTTTCTGCTTTCAATAATGAAGTAAGTTTTGATAAGGACAATGCAATTATTGTATTTCCTGAATATACTAATGCTATGCCTTATGCATTTTTAACTAAACATATAAATGGTGAATTTTATGAAAGAGGAGCATCGTATTTTAGCAGTAAAAAGAATAAAAAACTATTTAGTGATAGATTTTCAATGTATGATATAAATATGGATGAAGAAAATGGTATATGTAATCCATTTGATGCCGATGGTTTTCTGAGAAAGGAAAAAAAAATACCGATATTTAAGGATGGAGTATTCATAAATCCTCTTTATGATTTGAAAAAAGCAATAATTTATAATACCAAACCAACAGGAACATCAACAAGATCTTATAATACAGGATCATCAATTAATCCTAATTATCTATTTGTTCCTTCTATAGATAAGAAACTTGAAGATATTGATGAATGTATAATCCCTGTAATGTCAGCAGGTGGCGATTTTCAGGATAATGGCGACATATCTATACCGCTTCAATTGGCATATCTTGTAAGAAAAGGAAAATTCATTGGAAAGATACCTCAAGTAATTCTAACAGCCAATATTGACAATCTGTTCAATAATGATTATATTGGAGCATTAAAAGATGGTGTATTTAAAAATGATATTAACAAATATATGGCATTCAGGATGAGTGTGAATAAAGGATGATAATGAGAAGTACTCAGGATAAATTTATTAATGTAATAAAATCAATTCTTACTGAAAGTTTAGATTTT
>JAUVJU010000064.1 GCA_030592285.1 Caldifarciminota bacterium | reverse complement strand
TTTCTATTTCACCAATATAGAATCTATGATAATCCTGTTCAGGATAATTCTTTTCAATGGTCTTATCCAGAAAATGTTTATTATTCACATCATCATAATATATTTTCTTACATATAATAACAAGTTTTGACTCTTCAAAGAATACTGTATTATGTTTAATCATTGGTGTTAATTCATTATAATGCATTTTATCAAAATCTCTTCCCGAAACACTTCCCATCTTTTTCAGGGCATCTTTTTTATCTTTATTAAAGAAATTTATACTAAAAATATCACTTTTTTCAATAAATTCATGTGTATATCTCTGTGGTCGGATAAAAACAATTGCAATCTTTCTATGCCACAATTCACCAAAGGTGCCCCAGCTTGCTGTCATCATATTAAAATCATTTTCTTTTCCGGCACATATTAATGCCCAATCATCAGCAATTAATTTAAATAGATTCTTTTTTATTTGCCGTGCTTTTATTTCCTTGAAATCCATATTATCTCCAAATCTTTTAAAAAATCCCCCTTAAAGGGAGACTTTTCATATATTATCCATTATTAATGATTCTATCTTATTATCAAGTCCCGGTGAATAACCAACAAATTCTTCAATTAATTTACCCTCTCTGTCAAACATGAACATTGCAGGAATTCCTTGAACCTTAAAATGCGTACTGAATTTTTCATCCGGTAATGCAAGAAAATAATTAATATTAATATCTTCTTTTGCTTTTTTAATTGTTGATTCACCCTCATTAACATTAATTCCTATTATTATAAGTCCTTGTTCGGCATATTTATCACTCATTCTATTATAAAAAGGAATAGAATTTCTGCATGGACCGCACCAGGAAGCCCAGAAATCAATAATAATAATATTTCCCTTTAGATCATTAATTGATACATCATCTGAATCAATCATTTGCATTTTAATATCTTTAATTGCTGTTTGTGTGGTTTCATTTGTTCCTTTATCTGAACTAACTCCTGCCTCTTCAGGTGTGCAGGATGCAAGCAAAACAATAATAAATAATGCTATTAATATTTTTTTCATCTTATAATCCCAAAAGTTTATCAATTTTTGCCTGATCAAAGCCAACAATAATTTCACCATCAATATCTAATACCGGTACGCCCTGCTGTCCTGACTTTCTAACCATTTCCTCTGCTTTTTCTCTATCTGATGATACATCAATGTGTTCAAAAGCAATATTCTTTGAATTAAGATAATCCCTTACCCTTGTACACCATGGACAAGTGGATGTTGAATATACCATTACTTTAGTCATTTTAGCCTCCTTCGTTTTCTAAATATTTTGTTGCCATAAATGCAGCTATTGCTCCATCTCCTACGGCAGTAGCTACTTGTCTTAATGTTTTTTTGCAAACATCCCCGGCTGCGAAAACACCTTTAATATTTGTTTCAAGATTTTCATTGGTTTTAACATAGTTAAATTTATCCAATTCAATATGTCCCTTTAAATAGTCAGTATTGGGTATATAGCCAATGTAAATGAAAATTCCTTCTGCAGGAATATCCATTTTTTTCTTTGAATTCGTTTTTTCAACAGATATGGATTTAATCTCTTTTTCGCCATTTATTGATAATATTTTATTATTAAATGTTAATTTAACATTTTTATGTTTTATTAATCGCTCTTCCAATATTTTTTCTGCTGTTAATTTGGGTAGATCCTGTACAATTATAATTGATTTTACAAATCTTAGAAGAAAAATTGCCTCTTCAATTGCTGAATTCCCTCCGCCAATAATTGCAATGTTCTTATCCCTAAAAAGCGGACCATCACAGGTAGCACAATAAGAAATTCCTTTTCCTTCAAATTCCTCAGCACCCGGTACATGCATTTTTCTTGGTTTTGCTCCTGATGCAATTATTACTATTTTTGATCTTATCTCTCTTTTATTAAGTTTAATGATCTTTTCTTCATTCTTAAAATCTACATCAATAACATTATCATAAATAATATCGGCACCAAAGTTTTTTGCCTGCTTTTCCATAAGAGATCCCAATTCCGCTCCACCAATGCCTTCAGGGAATCCGGGATAATTCTCTAATCTTACTGTTGTTGCTGCCTGGCCGCCTGGGATCATTTCTTCAATCACAAGTGTCTTTATTCGTGCTCTTCCAAGATAAATAGCAGCAGTAAGACCTGCGGGTCCTCCTCCGATTATTACTGCATCATAATTATCTGATACTGTTTTTTTATTTTTATCAAGATTTAATATCATTTTTTTCTCACAGGTTCTCTATAATTTTTTCAAGGAATTTTTCTTGTTCCAATGCCCCTTCAAATCCATCTTTTTCATTAATAATTACTCTGGGAACACCTTGCACTTTATATTTATCGGCAATTTCAGGAAATTCGTATGATTCTATCATGTCTGCTTTTATTTTTGGGTTTATCATTGCAAATTTATGGGCAGTTCTTACGGCTGCTGGACAGTATGGACATGTTGGAGTAACAAATACCATTATATTAACATCCTCATCAATTGCTTTTATCTTTTCTTCTACACCCTCATCAAATTCAATATTGCCTGTTCCTATATCCATTATATCCTCAATAAGTGATGAAAACTCATAGCCGGATGGAACGCCATAGAATTTAATGTTTCCATTATCCTTATTATTAAAAATAAGTACTGGTGCCATTTTTATATTATATTTTTCTGCTTTTTCTTTATCTTTATCAATATTAAATTCCTTTAATGATACCTTATCCGTTAAATCCATTATCTCTTTCATTATTGCTCGTATATTGTCGCATTGTTCGCATTTGTCTTTATTGTCTGTTGAAAAAAATTCTATTATTACATTATTTGTAATTTTTTCCAATTCCTTTTTTAGATAATCACTATCTTCCTGTGATAAAATTCCCATTTCATTCTCCTTTAATACGAATTTTTTCTTTTATATATGTTTTTAAAGACATTTTCATGTGTTCAGGTATTGTTAATGTTCCCTGATTTTTACATTCATCTATAATGTCTTTAAGATTATTTATAATCTCATCACAATTAGTGCAATTATCTATATGTTTTTCAAATTCAGCACATTGCTCTTTGCTTAATTCTCCATCAAGATAATCACATAATAATTTTTTAAAATGTTCACATTCTTTCAATGTTATTCTCCGTTAATTCTCTTAAAAAAAGTCGCCCTCTATGGATCCTTGTTTTTACTGCCTGAACACTGATGCTAAGAATCTCTGTAATCTCCTTAATTTTCATTCCTTCAATATCTTTAAGAATTATTATTTCTCTATATTTTTCAGGTAATTTTTTGATTGCATTATTTAGTTTCTCAGCATTATTCCTTTTTATAATATTCTCTTCAATAGATGGATAGCGAGAGCTTAACAACACTTCATCATCAATATTTATATCAGCAAATAATGTTTTTTTCTTTTTTCTTATATATTGCCGTGTTTCATTAATTGCAATGGATACCATGTATGTAAATAATGATGAGTTTCCATGGAAATTATCAATGCTTTTATATGTTTTATAGAATGTTTCCTGAAGTATATCCATAATATCATCATGATTATCAATCATTCTATAAACAATTGAATACAATTTATTTGAATGTTTCTCAATTATGTCAGAGAGCTCTTGGTCAGTAATTTTTGTTTTCTTCTGATTATTTAGATGCATTTTTTCCAAAAAGGTTTCAAAAATATGTGAAAATTCCCTTTAATCGTTTCTTAAACCATTGTTCACTTAATTTATCAATGACCACTCCCCTTGATGATGATGCATGAATAAATTTATTATTGCCTAAATAAATACCCGTATGTAGAGGATTGTGGAAGATTACAATATCACCCTTTAATGGAGATTTTGTTTTTCTTAATACCTTTTCCATTTTACTAACTGTTCTTGGCAGCATAATTCCCGATTTTTTATAAACATATTGAACAAATCCCGAGCAATCAAAGCCCTTTGGTGTGGTTCCTCCATATTTATATGGCACTCCCTTATATTTTAATGCTGTACTTGCAATGCTTTCTCTTGCCTGCACCCTTGAATACTTTGTACATGAAACATTAACAAGCAAAATAAATGTAAAAATAAGAATAATTGTTTTTTTATTCATTGTATAACAATAAACAATATTGAAAAACTGTCAATACATTTTAATATTGAAAAAAATGCTTGATAATATATTGATGTAAAAAGCATATTAATAAGGATTTAAAAAATTGACTTGACTTTGCCATTCTCTCTGCTTAAAATTAAAAAAATAGATTTTATAATTATTAAATAATAAGCCTTTTTGGAGAGACAATAAACAATGTTAAAGACAAACCAAACAAAGAATGAAAAAGAAATAAATTTATCAAAAATACCAATTAGCCATGATTGGTCTTTTTCTGATAAGACCATTAAGCATACAGCTTATATTACCCATGGATATTATACATATCCTGCAAAATTTATACCGCAATTAGCGGCAAAAATTATTACTACACACAGCAAAAAGAATGATATAGTGATTGATCCATTTATGGGAAGCGGAACAACAATAATTGAAGCAATTGTTAATAATAGAATTGGCATTGGAACGGATATAAATGAAATTGCTGTTTTACTTGCTAAGGTCAAATCTACACCAATTGATTATAATATATTGGCTAATGAATATACAAACTTAATGTTTATCTTAGAACATGAATTAAATGGAAATTTTCAAGGAGAGTTTCAAAATGCTCAAAAGCATATTAAATTACCTGATAGGATAGATTATTGGTTTAAACCACATATAAAAAACAGACTTTTAATAATTCTTAATAATATTCTAAAGATTAAAAATCTTGATGTAAGAGATTTCTTTTTAATCACTTTTGCACAGATACTAAAGTCATGTTCTATTTGGATGCAAAAAAGTGTGAAACCAACAAGAGATTTAAGTAAAAAAGAAATTGATCCTTTGTATAAATTTGATTGGCAGGCTAAAAAAATGATCAAAAAACATGGCGATTTTAATGATATTCTTTCTCAATCAATAAAAAACTGTATTGATGATTATAGAATTGTCAAAAACAATGATGCGAGAAATCTACCTTGCGAGAATAGCATGGTAACACTAATAGTAACAAGTCCACCATATGTTATTTCTTATGAATATGCCGATTTGCATCAATTGCCTTCTTTGTGGTTTGGGTTTTTGGAAGAATTATCAGGTTTTAGAAAAAAATTTATAGGAAGTTCTTTTAGAGAAAGAAATAGAATTAAACTTAAGAGTAAAATTGCTGAACAGATTATATCTGAATTGGGAAATAACAAAAAAGGCAGAGAGGTTGAAAACTATTTTGCTGATATGATTGAAAGTTTTAAAGAAATGAAAAGGGTTCTTAAGAAAAACGGAAAAGTAGCTATTGTTATTGGCAATACAAAATTGAAAGGTGTAGACATTCTAAATGCAGAAGTATTTAAAGAACAATTTGAAAATATTGGCTTTAAAACATATGATATCATTCATAGAGAGATTCCTTCAAAAATGTTACCCTCTATAAGAGATCCTCAAAGTGGCAGATTTACAAAGATAATAAATGAAAAAAAATTACTTGTTTATCCAACAGAATACATTTTAATAATGGAGAAAATATAAAAAATGAAAAAATTTATTTTTGATGATTTAAGGAAATTAATAAAAAACAAGGAGAAATAATATTAATAAAAAGGAAATTGATCAGGAATTTGGAAAAATTAATTATGAACTCAGGTTTAACCAACCCGATACTGCACCATATTCGTCAGATATTGTTATGCGAAGGAATCTTTTACTTTTTGCTCAGGTTTATTTAGGCAATATTCTTGGTGCAAAATTAAAGAAAAATAAACAGAAAGAAAAATTTGAATCTAAGATGTATAATAAAATAATGAAAACCTATTATGATTGGGAGAAAAAGCCCTAAATTCCCTTGATCTTGTAGAATTTGTTCTCACCAAGCCCAATTGCCCATATAATATCATCATGTTTTTCAATGCCGTTAAATGAAATATCAAAATTAAATGTATCAATGATTTCACATTTTTGATTAAGTTTGTAGATATGATTGTCTCCACATATATAAATATTAAATTCATCTGCAGTGATCCCTGTAATATTAATGTTTAATTCTTTTTCTTTTATAAACAATAATTCTCTATCTGTATTTTCAAAGGAATATATTGTTCCATTTATTGATGCTATTAATAATTGATATCCAAATGCTGTAATGCCTGATACATTTTCAATGTTTGTATTCATTGTCATTGTGTATTCCCCATCCTCATCCAATATTGTTCCCCTTATGCTATCATAAACACACACACCACCATTTCTATAGGTTGATGCAATAATACGAAAGCCCTTTGTTGCTGCAGAAAATGAGGTGGTGTAATCCGGCTCTTTGTTGTTTATTGGGATTTCACACCATATATTGGGACCACATAGACATAAACTGCCCGTTTCTCCATCAATGCCAATATCATCAAACTGATCTATGGGTAAATCATTATTATAATTGGGAATTGTATATTTCTCTATTTGCTGTGAATTAATATTAAGAAATAAAATGAACATAAATAATATCACAATGATTCTCATATAATGAGTTTACTTAAAACAATTATTCTGTCAAGAATTTTCACAAATCTTTTTTTTCCTATTGACAGTAAAAATTTTTCTGTTAAAATTACCTTCCCTTAAATAGAGAGAGGATTCTTTTGTGGAAAACTTATAAAACAAGGAAATCTGATTGTGGATAAAATAACTCAGCCAATGTCTAAGTGTTTAAATAAAGCAACTTACAATGCTTGTTCACTTGTGGACAATTTTGTGGATAATTTATATATGCCTCGCTATTTATTACTTTCAGGCAAACTATTATGAAAGAACTTCAAGCTCAATTAAGTAAGTATCTGAAAGAACACTGTACAAGTGCCGATTATTCTAATTGGATGGTTCATTTGCAGATTAAGGAATTAAATAAAAGATATATAGAGCTTGCTGTTCCTAATCATGCTATAAAGGATTGGATAGAAGAAAAGCTATTTCATGAATTACTTGCAGCAATAAGAAATCTTTCTGAAAATGAATTGCAGATCCGTATTGTTTCTGAAAAAACAAAACCTATTATTCCTGATGGTATTAATATATATAAAAATCCGGATGCTTATGAAATCAATAAACTGAATCTTGTTAATAAATATATATTTGATAATTTTGTTGTGGGGAATTCTAATCAATTTGCACATGCTGCTGCACTTTCCGTTGCTAAGGCACCTGGAGAGCATTATAATCCCCTTTTTATTTATGGAGCAAGCGGATTAGGGAAAACACATCTTATTCAGGCAATTGGACATTATATTAAGGATTCTGATAGCAATAAGAAGGTTGCATATATTTCTACTGAGTCATTTATGAATGAATTTATCAGTGCAATTACCAATAGAAAAACCCTTCAATTTAAGAATAAGTATAGAGAGCTTGATGTTTTGCTTTTGGATGATATTCATTTTTTAAAAGGAAAAGAAAAATTGCAGGAAGAAATGTTTTATACATTTAATGAGTTATATGATGCAAAAAAGCAAATTGTTCTTACTTCTGATCGTTTGCCAAAAGAAATTCCCAATCTTGAAAAACGGCTTATTACAAGATTTCAATGGGGACTTGTTGTTGATATAAAAAAGCCCGATTTTGAAACCCGCTTAGCAATATTAAGAAAAAAGGTTGACTCGGATGATCTTAATATTCCTGACGAGGTATTAAATTATATTGCAAATAATATTAAAGAAAATGTTCGCCTATTAGAGGGAGTATTAATTAAATTATTGGCATCTGCAGCATTATATAAGAGGGATATAAATATTCATTTGGCAAGAGAAATGATCCTTTCAATGGATGAGATTAATCCTGATTTGGGTATATCTCGTGTTTTTATTAGTGCAAATGAGATTATTGATGTTGTATCAGGATATTATAAAATTCCTAAAATACAATTAATGGGCAAAAAGCGAACAAAATCAATTGTAATTCCTAGACAAATATGTATTTTTCTTATAAGAAATTATACCGATCTTTCTCTTCAGGAAATTGCCGATAAAATGAACAAGAAGGATCACTCTACCATTATTCATGCTATTAAAAGAATAGAAGAAATGAAAATAAAAAATCCTGATATTATTGGTGATATATCAAGGATAAATGGTTTATTAAATGTGGATTAATTTTCCTATTGTGGATAATGTTTTTTTTAATAAACAGCAATTAACAAAAATGAACATATTATGAACATTAATATTGATTTTAATTTAGATTATACTATAATTTACTTGGGTTATGAACATATAAACAAACCCTACTACTACTATGATTATTTATATAAATTAATAGTAATTGAATAAAGGAGGATTAATGAAATTCAGAATAGATAAAAGTGAATTTCAAAAACATCTTTTTTCCGTCTCAAGTATTGTTCCTGTAAAACCAGTTATAACGGTTATTGCGAATATTATGATAGAGGCAAAAAAAGGTAAGATTATGTTTTCTTCAACTGATTTTGAAATAACTGTTCATTCTGAAATGGCAGCGAATATTGAAACAGATGGAGAAGTCATAGTTAATGCAAAAACACTTGTAGAATTAGTAAAAAGGTTACCAACAGGAATGCTTGATCTAAAACTATTTAACAATGAACTTCACATTGAATGTGGAACAGGAATTTATAAACTACCGGTAACAAACAAAGAGGACTATGTTGATATTATTGGTATTGATAAAAGCAAAATGTTTTCAATTGAATCATTACCAGTTATTAATGCTATTGAAAATACATTATTTGCTGTTTCAAGGGATGCAATAAAAATTGCAATAACAGGAGTATTGTTAGAAGCAAATGGAAAAGAATTATCACTTATTGGAACAGATGGACATAGATTATCTGTTTATACAATAAAGGATATATTTGAAAAGCAATTAACGAAAAGCGTTATTATTCCTCCAAAAGCATTAGGTATTGTAAAAACATTAATCACAGGTAAAGAATCATTTCAAATAGGATTTGATGAAAAAAGAATAATGTTTAAGATTGAAGAAACAGAAATATCGGCAAAACTCATTGAGGGTACATATCCGGATTATAAAAGGGTAATACCATCAGACAACAACAAACTGCTCCTGATAAATAAGGATGAATTTCTTGATGTTTTAAACAGAGTAAACATATTCACAAATCCCAATACAAAACTTGTAAAAGCAGAAGTAGAAAAAGACAGAATAAAAATTAATGCATATCAATCACAAACAGGAGAAGGAACAGAAATAATAAAAGCAGAATATAATGAAGATGATCCATTTATTATTGGATTCAACAATAATTATCTTATGGAGGTTATTAAAAAGATTGAAACTGATAATCTTAAAATGAGACTAAAAACAGAAATGTCAGCAGTAATCATTGAAAATGAAAACAACAAGATAGGAGAAGAGTCACTCTATTTAATTATGCCGCTTAGATTAAAATAATTAGAAAGATATACATTTAATATTAGTATTATTCTTAATGAGGTATGCAGTTATCCCCATACCTCTTTTTTTTTGCCAATTTATATTAGTAAAACATAATCCGCAGGAAGGACTATCTTCTTTTAAGATAATTAAATTGGGTTTAACACTTTTAATTAGTTCAAGAGATGTTGTTGCTCCCTTTATAAAATTAAAAGAAATATCTTTTCCACTATCATCAAAAACACAACCGCTACCATCAATAATAGATTTAGAATTTGATGAAAGGGTTGCCTTTATTCGTGGTGTTTTAAGACAGCCAAATTGTTCGGGACAAAATGGAATAATAATATTATTGAGAAATTTTTTAAGCAATGGATTTATGGGTTTAACTTTTCCATTATACCTTGTATTAATACCCAAAAGACATGAAGAAATCATTATTTTCATAAATTCATTATAAATATTAAATATAATAAGTAAACACAAAATATAAATTATTAACAAAGGCTAACCATGAATCACACAATCAACCTGCTTACTGTTATAACCATAAAAAATCACTATAAGCGGAGAATGACCATTCGGCAAGCTCACGACAAACAAGAAAGAGGATCAACATATTCCTCAAATTACTCAGAATATGCAATTGCGAATTTTTATCATTTATAAATTCATTATGTTTGTAGTGGTGGGTTCAAAACCCACCTATCAAACCGCTTACTTGTGAGACGGAGCAAAAGATTGGTATTTGGTATTCCTATATAACCTATAAAAGGGATATTGTTTAATAGTAACAACACCCAATCAACTTATTTGCTTGACATTAATACAATACAATTATAAAATGATAAATAAACACAAAGGGGAATTATAATGAAAACAAACCAAGTGAAACATTTTGTATTATCAATGATTATTGTAATGCTAATGGGAATAATTTTTCCCGGAGCAAACAATATGCTTTATGCCGAAAGCCCAAAAGAAGACAATATAAACAGCTCAGTAAGAATATCATGGGAAGAATTAAAGGAATTATTAAAAATTGATTCGGATGAAGTAATTCTAACATGGAATGAATTTAAAAAACTTATTGCACAAACAGGAAATGAAGTAAAGGTTGAATACAATCTACAAAATGGAAAGGTTGTATTAACGCGGGATCAATTTAAAAAACTATTAGATAATATGAAAATACATATTATAAGTCCCACAAAGCCGCCAAAGGACTATATAATAACAAAATCGGAATATACATGTAAAATTAAAGAAAAAAGTACGCAAATAAAAACAAAACTTTATATGGAAATATTTGAGAATGATAAAAACACATATAGTAAAATAAGATTAATGCCGCAAAGCGTAGCATTGAAAGAAGTGAAAATAAACAATCAAAAAGCAATTATTATGATAGAAAGTGGATGGTATGTTCTTGCAACAAATAAAACAGGGCAGCAAATAGTGGACATAGAATTTTCTGTAAAGTCAGCACTGGATAGGGGACCAGATGTGCTTACCTTCACTATACCGAAAACAGCAATAACAATATTCAACATTACTATTCCAATGAGAAATATTAATATTGAAATAAATAATGCCAAACAAATGGATATCA
>JAUVJU010000048.1 GCA_030592285.1 Caldifarciminota bacterium | reverse complement strand
TTACTCTGATGAACTTTGAGAGAAAATCGGGTTGATTCTATGCTCATCAGAGTAAACAGTCCTCACCTTTCCAACAGATTTTCTGCGGAGAAGGACAATCAATATAATGATTATTTGTGCGTTTTCCCGGTTTGCTTATTCTTTAGATTGTTAATGTTCAATATATTCTTCGAATTACTCAGAATATACAATTATTTGGTTTTGTGAGGGAACTGAAACAATTCTAATTGATATAACCCAGGAAATTAGATTTCCAAGATCAATTAAGTATTTTCCTATATACCATTTCTGTGTTTGCAGCAATCTTTTCCCATGTAAAACCCATTGCATAATTACCAATGAATTCCCGCATTTCATTAACATCCTTTCCTTTTAATAAAATATCCATAACAAGCATACATGTATCTTCAACATTAGAAGTAATAAACCCAGTTTCACCATTTTTAACTATTTCAGCAATGCCACCGGTATTATATGCTATGGGAATCACATTAAACATCATTGCCTCTAATAAAACAATGCCTAATCCCTCTGTTTTTGAAGGTAAAAAGAAAAGATCAAATATTTGATAATAATTACCTATATTCTTATGTGGTTTATTTCCTACAAGAATAATTTGGTCTGTTAATCCCTTTTTCTTAATCACTTTAATCATATTTTCGCGTTCAGGACCATCCCCAACTATTACACCTTTTATATTTTTATATTTTTTTAGCATTGAAAACAATTCAATAAAATCATAAACACCCTTTTTCTCAATCAATCTTGATACAAATCCAATGATCTTGTTTTCTGCATTTATTCCCAATTCACCTCTTATCATCTCAGGATCTACTTCTGGATTAATCTCGTTCTTATCAATACCATTATAAATAATAATATCTTTGCCTGTTTTGAATGGAATTTCATTCCTTACACTTCCTGAGACCGAGAATGTGCCTGATACATATCTTTTTAATGAAGATAGGGGATTAAACTGATTATTCAAAAATGAATTTATCAAAGAATGGTTTCTAAAAATAAGGGAATGCTTTGTTATAACAAATGGAATATCATTTCTCTTTGCTAAGATCATTGCCTGAAATACAAGAAATGAAAGAACGCTTTGACCATGAATAATATCAGGCTTTATTTCATCAATTAATTGAGATAGATATTTAAATGATCTATAACTTAATGAAATATCCGCACCGAATTTGTAAACTACATTACCAGGAATTTTTATAAGAGAGTAATTATCATACCTGTCTTTTATGATTTCATTAGAAACATCGTTTTTCGCCAAATGGGTAATTACATATACTTTGTTCCCCATTTTAGCTAATTGTGATGATAAATAATGTATATGACTTTCAATCCCTCCAAAAGAAGGAAAAAAACAATCGGTAATTATCATTATTTTCATTGGGTTCATATTAGAATATTGTGTAAATAAATGGAGTTATGGAACTATTGGCAAATACAAAAAGTAAGGCAGCAACTAATAGTATTATTAGTATTACAGGCAAAAGCCAATATTTTTTTCTTTTGAAAATAAATTTGAAGATTGAGTTAATTGTTTTTATTCGTTCTTTCATAATTTAATATTATACTAATAAGAGTGTCTGCTGCAATACTATTAACAAGATAAGAAGGATGAGAGTCAAAGGCATTTACTGTGAGTTGCTTAATACTATAACTATTCAGTATTCCTGACATATCAATATATTGAATATTATTTCTGTTAAATATCTGATTCACCTGTTTTCTGATATCACTGAAAGATTCACAGTTTATCATTGTCATTAAAGGATATTCAATTATAATAAGCTTAGCACCAATACTATCAGACAATGCTTTTATTCTTTTTATAGAATTCTCATGTTCAGCAATATATATTTTTTTAGAAAAATCAGAATATAACATATTCAAATAATCATTAGCAATATCTTTTCTCTTGTATTGATATGCATAATAGATGAAATTAAGAAAATATGAATATTCAACTACCCACTTTTTAACTGAATTAAATGGGATCATCTTATCCCTTATTTTCATTGTTATAATTGAATCTCCCAAATCATTGTAGAAATAACCCATAATAACATATTTAATATCTGAATTACTAGAAAGACCTGTCAGCAATCTTTCATAATCCTCTAAATCATTTCCTGGCATAGCTGTAGAATATACAGATAATGGAAGTAGTCTATCAATTATATAAGGAACAGTTTTTTCCTTATCATTAAGACCATAGCCATAAACAAATGAATCTCCAAGAATTAGAATTTCATTTTTTTCCTTAATATTATTTACCGTTCTTATGTTTTCATATTTTTCAGACCACTTTTCTGTATTTTTCATTAGAAGTAATGAATCTGTTCCTACATACATAAATCTAAATATAAATTCAAAAATTGTTATTACAATGATTATAAACATAATTACTATATACAGATTATATAGTAACATATTCTTCTTCAGTTTATTAAAAATCCTTATTAAAAGGTAAATTGTACTAACAGTTAATAAACACAATGTGATCAGAATAATATTTTCATACATTTTTTTTCAATATGGTTCATTGATGTCATCAATAATATCAGGTTTATTAATATAATATGTTTCTTTCTTTTCTTTAAATTTAAGTATTAGAAATCTTTTCCCAAAAATTAGAGAAACAATTTTTATTATTGGAAAAATTATTCCTTGAATGATTATTGTAAAGAACAAAGTAATGATTATTCTGAAAACATTAATAATCATTATTAAGATCTTATCAACAATATCTCCAATTACAGGAAATATAATATTTACTATCATTATAGATAAACCAGCTATTAAAGTATAAATATATACATCATTATGCTTAAAAAATAGTATCAATGAGATAATAAGAAGAGGCATAATCAATTTAAGTATATTAAGACGCCGTTTAATCCATAATAAGATTTTCAATTTTCCATTTCTCCCTGTTAACATTCTGTTCATTATTAAATAATAAAAAATCACCTATTATTAAATAATCCATTTTTGTATTTAAGAATGTAGTTAATGCATGTTTGGGATTTTCAACTATAGGTTGTCCTCTTACATTAAATGATGTATTAATAATAAGTGGAACCCCTGTTATTTTGCGGAATTCATCAATTAATTGATAGTATAATGGATTTTGTTCTTTACTTACAGTTTGAATTCTGGAACTAAAATCAGCATGAATAACTGCTGGAATATCCGCAATTTTTTCTGAAAGCACATTAAAATTATGTGTAATATGTTGATTCTTCAATCTATGCTTCTTTTTCAATGAGGCAACAGTTAACATATATGGAGTATGATAATCACCACTGAAATACTCATTTACATGATCAAGCATGATTGATGGAGCAAATGGTCTGAATGATTCACGAAATTTTATACTTAGATTCATTTTTCTCTGCATCTCCTTATCTCTTGGATCTCCCAAAATACTTCTTGAACCAAGAGCACGGGGACCATATTCCATTCTTCCTTGAAACCATCCGAGAATATTGCCTTGAGATATTAGTTGAGCTGCCTTTAATGCAGGATTATCCAATTTGTAATATTTAAATCCACCTTCATCCAAAATATACTTTATCTGTTCATTCCCATATTCAGTGCCAAGATAAGAAAATTGCTGAATTTTACTAAGTTTCTTTTTGTTTACATAATGTGATACATAGAGTGCTGATCCAAGAGCACCGCCGGCATCACCCGATGCAGGCTGAATAAAAACATTTTCAAAACCCGATTGCTCAATGATCTTTGAATTTGCAGTACAATTTAAAGCAACTCCACCTCCCATAACAAGATTCTTCATTCCCGTATCCTTTCTTATATGAATTGCCATAGTTATTAGAATTTCTTCAATTACACTTTGAACCGAAGATGCCAGATCAGCATATTCATTAGTAATATCATTTTCAGGTTTTCTTATTTTCAGTTTAAGTAATTTTTCCATTGATTTTCCGCACATTCTACTACCATAATGGAAATCAAAATACTTCAAATTCAATCTGTATGAGCCATCCTCTTTATAATCAATAATATTCTTTAAAATAATATCCTTATATTTTGGTTTTCCATAAGGAGCAAGTCCCATAAGTTTGTATTCTCCCGAATTAACTCTAAATCCGCAGAAATATGTAAATGCGGAATACAATAATCCTAAGGAGTGAGGATAATGAACTCCATGTGTTAATGTAATATTCTCATGATTACAAATACCGTATGATGAACTTTCCCATTCCCCTACACCATCATTTATCATAAATGCTGCCTCCTCAAATTCCGATGGTAAAAATGCAGATGCTGCATGGGAAATATGATGCGGTACATAATAAATACTATAATCTCCTTTAATATGTTTCCTGATATATTCACTTACGAATATTTTTCTATTCACTGTTAAAGGAATAGATTTAAATGCAAATTCCATTCCTTTTGGAGAAATTTCAATAAGATTACTGAGTATTCTTTCCATTTTCAAAATTGGTTTCTCATAAAACACAATAGCAGAAATATCATTATCATTTAATGCGAATTGTTCTCTTAATATATTTAATGATTTTATTGGAAAGGAATTATCATGTTTCTTTCTTGAAAATCTTTCTTCCTGAAGACAAGCAATCACTGTCTTATCATTTATTAAGCATACTGCAGAATCATGATAAAATGCAGAAATGCCAATGATTTTATTTTTTTTCATTTTTAAATGTTGGAATATATTTTTCAAGCAATGATATTATCGCTTTATTATCTGCAATATTTGAAAATGAATTTATCAATTCATTTGTAGAAGGAATATTATGTACTGATTTTGCTTTAAATATTTTTTCAAATCTACTCTCTTCCGTTCCTTCTTCATCTGTTAAAAGTTCCTCTACCAATTTTTCGCCCGGTCTTATTCCTGTATATACAATTTCAATATCTTTACCTACCTCATATCCGTACATACTTATCATTCTCTCTGCAACTTCTCTTATAAGTACTGATTCTCCCATATCCAGGATAAATATTTCACCGCCTGTAGAGCCCCCGCCTGCCTCAATTATTAAAATTACTGCCTCTGGTATTGTCATAAAATATCGTCTCATTTCAGGATTAGTAACTGTTAATGGTCCCCCTCTCTCTATCTGGTTTTTAAATATTGGTATAACACTACCTCTTGAGCCAAGTACATTTCCAAATCTAACAGCAGAATAAATTGTTTTCTTTCCTGATATATTCTTGATTAAGTATTCACATATTCGTTTTGTTCCGCCCATTACAGATGAGGGATTAACTGCTTTATCTGTAGAAATAAAAATAAATCTTTCAACTCTTGAATAGGAATGCTTAATAAGATTATTTGTACCCAAAATATTTGTTTTAACTGCCTCTAATGGAAAGTCCTCACAAATTGGTACATGTTTAAGTGCGGCAGCATGAAAAACAATATCAATTTTCATTGTATTAAATAGTTTTTCAATTTCATACTCATCTCTAATATCAGCCAAATAAATCATTATTTCCATATTATATTTTTCACTAATCCTATTTTTAAGACAAAATAATTCTGTTTCATCAATATCAAGTGCAATAATTCTTTTCACCTCATACCTTGCTATTTGATTAACAAGTTCACTTCCAATTGATCCACCTGCACCTGTTATTAGGATAGTTTTATTTTTAAGGTATTTTATAATAATTTCAACATCAATATCAACCGTCTCTCTTCCAACAAGATCCATAATATCAAGATCTTTTAATGATTTCAATGTTACTTGTTCATTTAGGATTTCATCGGCAGGAGGCAATATTTTTATTTTTTTTATATTAACATTCTGTAAATAATCATAGACCTCCTGTAATCGTTTCTTTCCCATAGAAGGAATAGCAATGATAACAGTATCTACATTATGTTTTTCTGCAATATATTCAATTCTTTCAAGAGTACCCTCTACAACAATTCCATGTATCAATGAATGTGTTTTTTCCTTATCATCATCAATTATTGCTACCGGTCTAAGTACAGAATTTTCTCTTAACATATCACGGATTATTTGTTCACCTCCATCTCCTGCACCATAGACAATAATATTATTTGTATTTGATCCACCTCTTCTAAAATATAATACATATGTCCTTTTGATTACTCTAAATCCAATAATAAAAAATAGTGTCAGAAAATAATCAAGAAAAAATAAAGATCGTGGAACAATTATATATGTTCCTTTGAAAAAGCCAAAAAATAGAATAAGAGAAGCAATGATCTGTGCAATCGTAATAGCAAGAACAATTTTAACTGCATCCTTCATTGAAAAATATTTCCATGTTATTGAATATGCTCTACAGAAAAACATTGCAATAAATTTATATAAAGCAACTGTTGTAAAGAAAAGAATTATTTCATTTATATAGCTTCCAAGATGCATTACACCAAGACGAATAGAAAAAGAAATAAGTATTGATAAAAGAAATAAAAATCCATCAGTTATAACAAAAAATATAATCCTTTTATTGTATGATGGATGGAAAATTCCTCTATGTTCCTGCATTAATAAAATCTCTTATGGTTTTCAATACATAATCCTGTTCTTTCCTCTTAATATCAGTAAAAAATGGAATAGCTATTGTTTCATTTGATATTTTTTCACAAATAGAAAAATCCCCCTTACTATAATCAAATTCTTTCCTGTAAAATGGTTGTAAATGTATTGGTGTGAAATATGGTCTTACACCTATTCCTTTACTTATCATATAATCCATCATTTTATTTCTATGTTTCTTATTAACACGGATAACATAAACAAACCATCCCGTTTTCCCATAAGGATTAGGTATTCCTGGAATTATACCTTTTATATCTTTAAGTTTTTTAAAATAGTACTGTGCTGCTCCATTTCTTTTTGTAAGAATATTATTAAGTCGTTCCATTTGTGCTGCACCCATAGCACATGACATTTCATCAATACGAAAATTGTATCCCATTAAAGAATGATTTAGCCATAGATCCATATCCTTTCTTCCCTGATTTCGCATTGCTTTCACATATTCATAAATTGCTTTGCTATCTGTAAGCACCATTCCGCCTTCACCTGTAGTAATCTGCTTATTTGGATAAAAAGCAAGAACACTGCCATGACCAAAACTACCTGCTTTTTTACCATAATAATCACTGCCAAATGCTTCACAGCTATCTTCAATTATAAAAAGATTATATTTTTTTGCAATTTTTTCCAGAAATCTATAATCCGGCATTATACCAAAAATATCTACAGGGAGTAGTCCCCGTAAAGTATTACCATTATCTTTATTGATTAATTTTCCTTTTATTAATTTGTATTTTGATTTAATAAGTGATTCTATGGATTCATTGGAAAAACAAAATGTTTTTTCATCAATATCTGCAAATACTGGAGTAGCTCCAGCATGTAAAATAACATTTGCTGAAGCAATAAAACTAAAAGGTGTTGTAATAATTTCATCGGTTTTCTTCAAATTATAATATTTTAAAAGAAGAAATAATCCTGCGGTTCCTGATGAAACAGCTATAGCATACTTTCTTCCTGTATATTCAGATACTAATTTCTCAAATTTTACCAAATATTTCCCTAAACTTAAAATGCCGCTTTTAATAACATCACATACATATTTTTTTTCCCTGCTTGTTATTGATACACCTGAAAGATTGACTTTCACTCTATCACCTTACTTTTTTTCAATGGTAAAAATACCTTTTTACCGGTTCCTGCTGCTTCATAAATTGCTAAAATAAGTTCAAGTACCTTTCTTCCACTTCTTCCATCTGTTAATGGTGCCTTATTATTTTCAATTGAACTAATAACGTCAATGTAATATTCATAATGTCCAATTCCATACACATTAGATGGCTGATAATTTGCATTGTTGATCAATCTATCATCATCATCATACTTATCAAAATTCCATTTTTCAATCTGATTAACGGCAGTTCCTCCAATCTTTACAGTTCCATTTTCACCCAAAATAGTTATTGATCCTTCAATATTCTTTGGATAAGTTAACATTGTAACCTGAATAATACCAATAGCATCATTCTTAAATCTCAATATTGCAGCTCCTGTATCTTCTGCTTCAATACTTCTTTTAAATGTGGCTGTTTCTGCATTAACATATTTTACAGGACCAATGAGCCATACTAAAAGATCAATGTAATGAGATGCCTGATTCATAAATGATCCTCCATCAAGTGCCCATGTGCCTCTCCAGTCAGCCATATCATAATATTCCTGTGGTCTTTGCCAAAAAACAGTGGCATTTGCCAAAAATATTTTACCAAATCTTTTCTTCAAAATAGCATTCTTTAATAGTTTTATACCAGGATTCAGCCGGTTTTGTTTCACAACAAAAAGTTTTACTCCATTCTCATCACAGGCAGAAATCAAATTATCTGCACCCTTTAATTCAATTGCCATTGGCTTTTCAGTAATAACATGAATACCCTTTTGTGCTGCTGCAATTCCGTGCTTAGGATGCATACCAGAAGGAGTACATATTGATAAAATATCTATTTTTTCATTATTTAACATTTTATTCAAATCAGTGTAATAAGGTATATTGTATTTATCAAAATATTCTTTTGCTTTTTCCTCAATAATATCGCATACACATACAAGTTGAATTTTATCTTTTAATGAATCAAACACTTCAAAATGCTTTTTGGCTATACGTCCGCAACCCACTAATCCAATTTTTAGCATATTATTTCCTTGAAATAATTAATTGTTCTTTTAAGTCCGTTTTCAATTTCTATATTTGGTGACCATTTTAAAAGATTGGCTGCTAATGTTAAATCTGGTTTTCTACGAACAGGATCATCTTCAGGTAAGGGCTTATAAATAATCTCTGACTCTGAACCAATAATAGATCTAATCTTCTCTGCAAGAGTAACAACTGATATTTCCTGATTATTACCTAAATTAATTGGTCCAGTTATTATTAGATCGGTATCCATCATTGCAGATATACCATCAATCATATCATCAATATAACAAAATGATCTTGTTTGATTACCATCACCATATATAGAAATAGGATTATTCCTTAATGCCTGAACAATAAAATTTGAAACAACTCTACCATCATCATATGACATATTAGGACCATATGTATTAAAGATCCTTACAATTTTGATCTTTACATTATGCTGCCTTTTATAATCCATCATCAATGTTTCAGCAATCCTTTTTCCTTCATCATAACATGCTCTTTTACCTATTGGATTAACATTACCAAAGTACTCTTCCTTTTGTGGATGCTGATTAGGATTGCCATATACTTCAGATGTTGATGTAAATAGAATCTTACATTTCATTCGTTTTGCTAATCCAAGCATATTAAGAGTACCTAAGAGATTGGTTTTAACTGTTTTTATTGGTGTTTGCTGATAATATATTGGAGATGCTGGGGATGCAAGATGATATATTTCATCAACTTCAATATAGATTGGAAAAATTACATCATGTCTAATAAATTCAAAATTATCCAACTTTTTTAATTCTTTTAAATTATCAATGCTGCCTGTAAACATATTATCAATGCCAATAATATGATTATTACTATTTTTAGCCAAATATTTTGTTAGATGATATCCAATAAATCCAGCACAACCAGTTATAAGAATATTTTTTTTACTCATTCTATGTTCTATCCTCAGCAGTATAATGATAATAATAGTTGTAGTAATAACTTCCATATGGACTTGTTAAACTCATATTATTGATAACAAAGCCAATAATATTGGTATTAAGATTAGATAATAACTTTTTCGTATGTACCAATTCCTGCTTCTTTGCTTTCTTATATTGAACAACCCAAACCAATCCATCTGTATATCTTGCAATAATTCGTGGATCAGCAACAGAAAGGATTGGCGGCGTATCATAAATAATAAAATCAAAATCATCTTCAAATGATTTGATTATATATTTCATTTTCTGTGATTCAAATAATTCTGTTGAATTCAATGTGACTTCACCATGTGAAAGAAAGTATAGATTATCATAATGTGTTTTATGAATAAATTTATGGAAATCAGTTTCTGTTTTTATAATATCTGTTAAACCCTCTTTTACATTTTCTATACCTAATACTTTTGATAAAATGGGCTTCCTTAAATCAGCATCTACCAGTAGAACTTTTCTACTTAATTGAGACAATGTCATTGCAAGATTTAATGCGGTTGTTGATTTTCCTTCTCCCTTTGTAGAAGATGATACTGTTAAACTTTTAAGATTTCCTTCATTCAGATATATTATATTGGTCCTTAATATCTTATATGATTCCATTATTGGAGATCCTGATGGTAATTCATTTAATAGATATCTCCTATATTTATTATCCACTGAATCTTTTAATTCACCATTTTTAAGTACAATAGATGGTATTGTTCCAATAACTTTTATTTTGAGTGTCTTTTCCAATTCATCAATATTTTTTATACTATCATCAATATATTCCTTTAAAAATATTACTCCTGCTGCAATAATGATTGCAAGGAAAAATCCCAAAACAATATTTCTTTTTGTTTTAGGTAAAATAGGAGCTCCTGGTTTTACAGGATTATCAATTAAGCGTACAGATCCCAATTTACCTGCTTCAGCAATTTTGGATTCTTCATATTTACTTTTTAACATAAGGTACAATTCTTCCGCTACTCTTTTATCTCTCTCCAATCGTGCCAATTCCAGTTCTTTAACAGGAATACTATTCATTTTGGATTCATACTCCTGAACTACTGTGTTTAGAGTTAAAAGAAGTGATTTTCTTGTTTCAATTTCAATATTAAGTTCAAGGATCTTTTCAATCATATCTTCTGTAAATACTATAGGATATTCTTCCTTATTAGCAATCATTTTTTTGGATTCATCCATAAGTTGTATTCTTGTATTACTGATCTTATTTTGGATTTCCATAAGTTTTGGATGACTTACTTTATATCCCTGAGCAATATATTTTGCCCTATCTGCTTCCATTTTGGAAATTTCCTCAATTAATTTTGAAATTGTAGGACTTGCTGTATTCACAATTCCAAGTGCTAATGATTTCTGTGCTTCATTAAGATTTTTACTCAATATTTCTAAGCGTTTAATATTGGTATTCAATTCAATTTTCTCTGCTTTATACTGCTGTTGGAATAAGGATAATGTATTTACAAGCATATTTGTTTCTTCACTTAAGGCAACTACTTTGGTCTCTTCCTTATATTTCTTTAATCTATCTTCTGCACTATTTAAATCCCTTTTAATAATAACAAGTTGATCTTCAAGAAATAAGCGTACTTCAGATAGTTCTCCTCTTGTCATTGATAAATTTAATTTGTAATATTCTTCTGCTATTGTTTTTGAAATATAATAGGCAGCAAATGGCGATTTATCTCTAAATGATATTGTCAAAATATCTGTATCTTTGATTGGTATAATTGAAAGATTTGAAGAGACAATTCCAGCCTTCCTTCCGAATGATATTGATTTGTCCTTTATATATAATGAATCAGGTGTATTATCACTTTCAAGTTCCTCTACAACTTTTTTAATTAGAGATCTTGATTTTAACATCTCAATATGATTATTTATAATTGTATTTCTTGGAGTTAAATTTCTAAATGATAATATTTGAGCATCATAATTATTTTGCTGAATTAATATAGTTGCATTAGCTTGATATATAGGATCCTGCAATTTTGTTATTACAATTACTCCAATAAATATGGCAAGAAAAATTGTAAGAAATAAATATTTGTTAGCAAATAGCAAATACCAATATTCCTTTAGTTCTTTGCCTTCATTTTCAGAAAATCTATCATTCATACTATTCTCCTTAAAGTTTAATTATGTTTGAGTATTTAAATGCTTTAAATCCATTCCTAGTGTCAAAAATCATTTTTGCATTATCTGCGAATAATTGATAATTAAAATCAGAATGATTGGTTAGTAGTATTATGATATCATATGTTTTTATCATACTTTTCGTTACTTTTTTCCTTACAACTTTTCTCTTTTTAGAGTTAATGAAATATGGTACATATGTATCTGTATAATCCACTACTGCACCTTCCTCTTTCAATAATTTATATATTTCAAGAGAAGGTGATTCTCTCAAATCATCAATGTCTCTTTTATAGGCAATGCCCATTAATAATATTTTAGAACTATTAACTGATTTTTTATGCTTATTTAACAATTCACCAACTTTACCAACTATAAAGCGAGGCATATTTGAATTCACATCAGAAGATAATTCAATAAATCTATTGTAATAATCATACATTTTAGCTCGCCATGCAAGATACATCGGATCCAAGGGAATACAATGTCCACCTATTCCAGGTCCCGGGAAAAATGGCATGAAACCAAATGGTTTAGTTGCTGCTGCATTAATAACATTCCAAATATCAATATCCATTCTATGGCACATAATTGCTAGTTCATTGACTAATCCAATATTAACAGCTCTAAATGTATTTTCAAGTAATTTAACCATTTCTGCTTCTTCCAAAGTATTAACTTTTACAATATTTTCAATCACTTCTGAATATATAGCACATGCAATTTCTGTATCCTTTTTTGCTAATCCGCCAACAACCTTTGGTGTATTTTTCGTATTATACTCCTTATTACCCGGATCTACCCTCTCTGGTGAAAATGCAATAAAAATATCCTTACTAAGAGTAAAACCAATATCTGCTATTTTGTCTGCAATCAATTCTCTTGTTGTACCAGGATATGTTGTTGATTCCAAAACAATAAGCATATCTTTATGCAAATACCTTTTCATTGAATTAACAACATTGGTTATATATGATGTATCAGGATCTTTACTCTTTCTTAAAGGAGTTGGAACTGCAATAATAACAATATCTACTTTCTTAATAACAGCAAAATCAGTACTTGGGATTAACAATTTATTTTTAATAACTTTTTTTACATTAGACTTTTTTACATCAATAATATATGATTTCCCCGACTTCAACATCTTAACTTTTTCTTCAAGTAAATCAATCCCATACACCTTATACCCATTCAAAGCATATTCAACTGCAAGAGGTAATCCTACATATCCTAAGCCAATAACACCTATAGAAGCCTTTCTGTTTCTGATTTTTTTAAGTAATTTGTTCATCAAACCTCCATTTGTTTGATACCATCGTTTATTTGATTTATTAAATATTTATCCATTTTCAATTAATATTTTTGTAGTTAAGTATTGCCACTGATAATCAATATCAATACTCTCAGAATTATCCATATAGTAGGGTTTTAAATCACAATTAGGGATTTTCCCCAAATTATTGAATTGTGAAACCTTAAAAATATAGATTGCTCCATTCTGAAAATAATACTTACCTTTGTTAATATCATTTACATATCCTGATTCGTTTTCAACAAGTAGATTATTAATACCTGTAACCGAGATTACAGATGTATCTGTTTTATTGAAAACCCCAAATGCTTCCTTTATATGAATTGCCTTTCGTAAAGCAGATGTTGGTTGAAGTATGGTGATAACATTGTCATCTTTTAATTTCAAACGAAAAATCACATCAGCAATCAATTCATCGGTTGTTGATTCATCTAAGCATAATAACTTATCCCTTTTTAATATCTCCACATTATTTTTAATTCCTGATGGAAACATTTCTGTTGTTTCAATATCAGAAGTAACGCAAATTCTATTAAATACTCCTGACTCTTCTGCATTCTTAACAGCAATTTCAATCAATGTTTCATTCTTGATTTTCAGTAAATTTTTTCCAGGCAATCTTTTACTACCCTTTCTTGCTGGTATTACAGCAATATTATCCAAACATAATGTCATCATTATCCTCATCATCTTCAAACACTTGTTCTGTAATATTGGATTTATCTATCTTAATATCTTCAAATTCCTTTCTCTTTTCTGGAATCACATTGTCTTTATTTTTTCTTATATCATGTATTTCAGATTTTTTTGTTCTAAGTGGTTCATCTTTTAATGTATCATCTTTAAAGTCCACTGGAGATGATTCTTCATTTAGCATTGAGCCAATTTGTGTTTCAAGTTCCTTGTTTCTTTTAATATATCCATTTCGTTCTTCTTCTAATGTGCTTATCTTTTCAAGTAAATCCCTTCTTGAATCATCAATGCTTTCTTTCCCTTTCATATCTACTTTCAATTTATTTAAATCACTTTTCATATCTTGCGTTTTTTCTAAGATCAATTCCTTTTCAGTTTTTAGATTACTTACTTCTTTTATCAATTTATCTCTTGTCACTGTTGATTGTTGTAAATCATTATCAATTTTCTCTTTCTGATTAGCAAGATGCTTTTCTATCTGTTTTAATTTTACTAATTTTTGAGTAATTTCAGAAAGTTCTTTTCTTTTTTGTTCAAATTTCAATTGATCATCAACAAAACCATTTTGAAATTGTTGTCTCTTCGCAGTTATTTTCATTAATTCACTTTTTTTGCTTTCCAAATCTCTGACAATCACTTCATTTTCATTTCTTAATAATTTTATTTTTTCTTCCCTACCTAATAATTCACTGTCCATTTTATTTCTAATATTTTCAATTTTTTCAAGACCTACAACTGCCGCTAACTTGCTTTCCTGTGTTTTTCTCATAAG
>JAUVJU010000049.1 GCA_030592285.1 Caldifarciminota bacterium | reverse complement strand
GGACCATAAACTCAAGCCTTGTATAGCCATCGGCTCCCTGAACCATATTTATCATTTTCCCTTTCCTCTTTCCGAAAAGTTCAATAACAATACCAACATACTCATCATCAACATCAACAATTGCATGTTCAATTGGTTCTGTTTTCTTTCCATTTAATTCTCTGTATATAACCTTGGGTTTTGAAACCTGAAATTCATAGCCCTCTCTGCGCATATTTTCAATAAGTATGGCTGCCTGTAGTTCCCCTCTTACTTTTACTATAAATGTATCTGTTGATTTGGTTTTTTCTAATATAATACTGATATTTGTCTGAACTTCCTTATTCAATCTATCCCATAGATTTCTTGATGTAACGAATTTTCCTTCTTTGCCTGAAAATGGTGAATCATTGACTATAAATGATATTGCAATTGTAGGCTCATCAATATTAATAAGAGGTAATGGTTCGGGATGCTCTCTATCTGCTACTGTTTCACTGACATCTATTTCCTCAACACCGGCAAGTGCAACAATATCTCCTGCATAAGCTTCATCAATCTCTATTTTTGATAATCCTTCATAGGTAAAAACCTTTGTGATCCTATAAAGCATCCTTTGTCCTCCCCTTTTGAGAAGAACAACCTCATCCCCGATTTTCACCTTTCCATTAAAAATTTTACCTTTACCAATCTTACCAAGATAATTATTATGTTCAGTTGCTGATGCTAAAAACTGGAATGGTTTATTAACATCACCCTCTGTATCCTTTACATATTTAATGATTGTTTCAAATAATGGTTGTAAATCATTATTATCATGTTCCATTTCATATTTTGCAAAACCCATTTTTGCTGATGCAAATACTACCGGGAAATCCAATTGTTCTTCATTTGCATTTAATTCAATAAATAGATCAAGTATCATATCTAATACTTCTTCTGCTCTTGCATTCTTTCTATCAATTTTATTTATTACAACAATAGGATTAAGCCCTAATTCAAGGGATTTTTTAAGTACATATTTTGTTTGCGGCATTGGTCCTTCAAATGCATCAACAATGAGTAATACAGAATCCACCATCTTCATTATGCGTTGCACTTCCCCGCCAAAATCCGCATGCCCCGGTGTATCAACTATATTAATTTTATAATCTTTATAATGAAAGGCTGCATTTTTTGAAAATATAGTAATGCCCCTTTCCCTTTCAAGTGCATCAGAATCCATAACTCGTTCAATCACTGTTTGATTTTCACGAAACACACCGGACTGTTTAAGCATTGCATCCACAAGCGTTGTTTTCCCATGATCAACATGTGCAATAATGGCAATATTTTTAATTTTTTTCATTTCTTCTCAATTGCAGAAACAGGACAAAAGGTGATACACTTAAAGCAGCATATACATTTATCATTGACCTGTATCCCGTCTTTATCAAGAGTTAAAGCATTCATAGGGCATACACTCACACATCCCCCGCATTCCATGCAAGATTCATTATCAATAATTATACATTTATTCATCTAAAATAATTTCTTTTATCTTCTTTTCAAATAATGTTATATCTTTGGGAACCATTGCACTGCCAAGTGCCATTTCTTTTCTACCTCCACCCTTTCCATTTGTTAGTTCATTAATTTTCTTCATAATCCTGCCTGCATCATAACTAGTATTGCTTGAAAAAGTAATAATAAATAATTTATTTTCTGATATTGAACATATAATTCCTGCTGCCCTTTTATATGATGCCTTTATTCCATCCATTAATAATCTTAATTCTGCATTCTTTATATTATTATCATTTATTATACTAATAATATATGTTATGGCATTATCTTCAAATGATTGCTTTTTTAGTTTCTCAATATACATATCAATCTTACTGCTTACTGTATTTTTCATTTGCTTTTTTACTGCCTTATCATTATCAATAAGTTGATGGATCTTATTTTCTGTATCTTTTACTGATGTTACTTTTAACATTTTATTTATTGAATTTAATGATGAATACATATCTGATACAGTATTATACAATGCCCCTGATGAAATTGCTTCTATTCTTCTTATACCTGATGCTATTGAGGATTCTGAAATTATTTTGAACATACCAATCTCAGCAGTATTCTTTATATGTGTTCCACCACATAATTCTTTGGATACATTATCTATTGATACTACTTTCACCTGATCATCATATTTTTCATTAAATAATGCCATTGCACCATCTTTAACAGCTTCATCATAATCCTTGATTTCTGTTTTTACATCTAATCCGCTAAATATGATTTCATTGATTCTTTTTTCAATTGTAATAAGTTCTTCACTTGATAATGATTTAAAATGTGTGAAGTCAAATCTCAGTTTATCTGATTCCACATACGACCCTTCCTGATGCACATGTTCCCCTAATACCTCTCTTAAAGTGGAATGTAGCAAATGGGTTGATGTATGATTCCGTTCTATGAATTTTCTTCTCTTAGTATCAATTTTTAAAGAGTAAATTGATTTACTGTCAAATTCCCCTTTTTCAATACTGCATAGACAAACATTACCGGAACTTGATGAAAATGTATTAAGTACCTTCATTTTGCAGCCGCTTTTATTTTCAATAATACCCGTATCTCCTACCTGTCCGCCTGATTCTCCGTAAAATGGGGTTTTTTCAAATATTAATTCAAGTTTATTATCGGCACCTTCTCTGTACATTAAGACATTACTTGTTTCACTATCCGATTTGTATCCTGTGAATCGTGGAATACCTTTTTTAACAATATTCCAGTCATTATTATTATCTGATTTAAATTTGCTTAATTTGCGTGATTTTTCTTTTGCTTTCTTTAAAAGAATATTAAATTTTTCAATATCAGGTTTTAGTTTATCTTCCTCTGCCATACTGCATGTCAGATCAACAGGGAAACCAAATGTATCATAAAGTTTAAAAATGATCTCGCCATCAAGCACAGATGATGCTTTCTCTGCATATTGATTGTATAGTGTAATACCCTGTCCTATTGTTGTAAAGAATCTCTCTTCTTCAGATTTGATAATTGTAGCAATTTTTGTTGATTGTTTATTTAAATATGGATACTGAGTATGCATAATATTAGTTACGGATGAAGATAGTTTATACAAAAATGGTTCTCTGATATCCATTTTATAGGCAGCCCTTACCGCTCTTCTGAGGATTCTCCTTATTACATATCCCCTTCCATCATTTTCCGGAATAATGCCATCACCAATTGCAAATGTTATTGCACGCACATGATCTGCAATTGAATGAATAAATGATTCATTCTTTACTGCATCAACATCATAAACAGATAAAAATTCATCAATGATTGGTTTAAAGAGATCCGTTTCAAAAATATTCTTTTTATGCTGCACTGCTGCTGCAAGTCGTTCAAGTCCCATTCCTGTATCAATACCTTTATTTTTTAATGCATGTCTTTTGCCTTCTATGTCCTGATTAAATTGAGGAAATACAAGATTCCACACCTCAACAAATCTTCTGCATTCATTATTAACTGAACATGGATTTCTATCTTCATGCTCCTTTCCAAAATCATAAAATATCTCGCTTGAAGGGCCACAGGCACCTGTACCGCCTGCCGGTCCCCAGAAATTTGTTTTATCATCCATTCTTATTATTCTTTCTTTATCAAGACCAATATCATTTTGCCATATACTGTATGCCTCATCATCATCTTTATGTACTGTGATATAAAGCATTTTCTTATCAAGATCAAGAATATTTGTTAGAAAATCCCATGCATAATTAATTGCATCTTTTTTATAATAATCATTAAATGAAAAATTACCAAGCATTTCAAAAAATGTATCATGAAAGGGTGATTTCCCTACTTCCTCTAAATCAACTACCCTTAAACATTTTTGAATGGAAGCAGCACTCTTATAATCAAAATTAACAAGCCCTGCAAACATTGGTTTGAATTGTACCATTCCAGCAATTGTAAAAAGCAGCGTAGGATCATTTTCCGGGATTAGAGATGAACTATCAAATACCTTATGATTCCTGTTCTTAAAATATTTTATAAATTCATTTCTTATATTCTGTGAATTCATCAATTCTCACATTTCTTCTTTTTCAGACAACTTCTATAATAAGTCCATTTTAGATAGATATGGCTTATAGAAGCAAGTACAAAAATTATTCCAAATATATTATGTATAAATAATGCCTGCAATGTAATATAGCCCTTCATAATGCCTGTTTCTTTCAGTATCATTATTATTCCTGTAAAGGCAACAGGAGCAAATGAGAAAAGTGTTATCCAGTTCCACATTTGATTAATATTCTTTAATTTAAATCCCTTTTTATGTTTTGACATAATTGTTAATATGAATAAAATAAACCAAATTGGTAAGATTATTTTTAATAGATATTTATCCTTTTTCCCTACCTCTTTAATCTCGGATTCGGGAATTATAGGAACAGTATCTATTGGGGTCTCCTTTTCAATTTCTGTTTCAACTTTCTCCATTTCAACAATTTCAATCTCTTCTTCTACTTCTTTAACTTCTTCTACTTTTTCCTTTTCAACTATTATGGTTTTTGAAGTATCAGTTAAAGATAGATCACATATACCATCTCCATCATTATCAACATATCTACTGCATTTACCCGGATATGGGTCATCATAAATACCAAATGGACATGTATCTGCAATGACTGTTAAAGAAAAGAAAAGTATTATAATTAATAGTAGAAACGGATTTACAATTCGTCTTATCATTATATTTATTATTCTCCTTGCATTTGTACATATAATTTTTATTATCTTATTATATTATTATATTCATAGGAAAAGGTCAAGACCTGTCTTGATATTTCTCCTTATTTTGTAAGCATATTCCGAGTAATCTGAGAATACGTTTCACAAACCGCCCTCTTATCTTTTCAATGTCATTCCAAATTTAATTTGGAATCCAGTATTTTCTTATCTACCATAAGGGGTACATTCCGAACAATCTGAGGATTGCATATTCTGAGTAATTTGAAGAATATGTTATTAAAAACATTGTAATTCAAGGAATATGTTGCGTGCCCTCTATTCTTATCTGTCAAAGATTTTCTTAATATCAATTATCGACTCCATAGCACCTATGGTGCTATGCTATTTTTCTACTTTTTCAACCACCGTCCCCATTTTTCCAGTTCATTCGACAAGTTCAGGATTTCCAAGGATTTCAAGGGGTCGGAGGTTGGAATTTTGGAATTTCTTGTAAGTATATAATATTATGTAAGTTAAAAGAGTGTTTTAGAGAGGTGGAAATGACTTCAAAATTTGATTGCTTGAATGATTTTTACAAAGAAACAAGAAAGGGCACGGCACGCCGAGCCCCTACGAAAAATAATTTTACGGATATTTATAAATTATTCATTCTCATTATTATTAAATTCACCAACCTTTTTAAACATGTCCTCTGTATTTGAAACTCCTTTAAGTACATCAAGGGATTTATTTATTACATTATCGCCTTTCAGATAGACCTCATAAAATAATTTATTTCCGCCTACCTGTCTTGCGAATTCCCTTGTTAATTGCGTTTTCACATATTTCATTGTTTCTTCATCATCCATTATTTTCTGAGTATCAATATCATTCTTTTTGATGTATTCAAAAAATTCATTATATATCTTCTCTGTTAAATTCTTGACCGTATTTTCTGATATAGTATTTTTGGATAAGTATTCAGCAACAAATCCAAACACCACTTGTTTTCTTAATAATTCAATCTCAGTTTCAGTTAAGTATCTTTCCTGATATAACCAGTCAGGAACTATTCCGCCGCTGCCCTTAAGTGTTCTCTCCAATCCTCCAAGTGATAGATAAATGACCGTATCTGGATTTGAATGTTCATATTTCATTAATTCAATATCAATTGAGCGACCTGAAGGAGTGAAATAACGGGCTGTAGTAAATTTCAAAATGCCTTCATCACCTTTGGAATATTTGCCAAAATCATAAACCGACTGCACTGAACCCTTTCCATAGGTAGTATCTCCAAGAATAACACCTCTATCCCAATCCTGAATTGCACCTGCTACAATTTCAGATGCAGATGCCGAACCATTATCAACAAGCACTACAAGCGGATAGAATCCTTTATAAACGGGCTTTTGTGCCTTAAATGACATTTCCATTGAACTGTTCTTGGATTTTGTTGAAACAATATTTACACCTCTTGGCAGAAAATAATCCGACATTGTAATTGCTTCATTTAATAATCCACCTGGATTCTGCCTAAGATCCAAAACCAGTTTTTGGGCATTATGTTTAATAAATAAATCCTCCATTGCATTATTGAACTCTTTATTCAGATGTTCGGAGAATTGTACTACTTTAATATAGCCAACACTATCATTTAACATTCCATAATATGGAATGGATTTTATATTTATAATTTCTCTTGTAATCTTATATTCAATCTCTGTTCCGAATCTGTAAATCTTCAGAACAACTTCTGTTCCCGGTTTTCCACGCATATATGATACTGCCTGATCAATATCCATTCCTTCTGTTTTCATTGTATCAATCTGGAAAATTATATCACCGGCTCTTATGCCAATCCTTGAAGCAGGGGTATTTTCAATAGGAGAAATAACAGTGATTCTTTCATCCCTTATTCCTACACGAAAACCAATGCCACCGAATTCTCCTTTTGTGGTCATATTAAAATTTTGCAAATCATTTTCCTTGAATATATACACACTATGAGGGTCAAGTTTTTTAAGCATTCCCTGTAATGCTGCTTCAATCAATTCATCTTCCGAAATATCCCTATAATATGATTCTTCAACAATATTTAGTATTTCAACAAATCTTCTCATTTTGGGATTAAAGAAAATATTTAATGATGAATTTGTATCATTTTTTGTACCTGCATATACAACAAAGAACCAGCCAATAGCGGATATCATCATTACCATTACAAGTGTTGTTAGTAATATTTTCTTTTTCATTAAACCCCCGTTAAATATATTTTAACATAATATTCACAATTTCTTTATGAATATCTTCAATATCCTTTGCACCATCCATGATCTTAATTCTATCAGGATTTTCCCTTGCCATTGTCAGATAAGCACCTCTTACCCTATTATGAAAATCTATTGTTTCATCTTCAATTCTATCTCTGTTCTTAATTCTTGATAAACCAATCTCTGCCGGTAGATCAATAAGAAATGTTAAATGAGGTATAAGTCCACCTGTTGCAAAATTATTTATTTCAATTAATGTTTTTTGAGGTATTGAACGACCCTCGCCCTGATAGGCAATTGTAGAATCAAAGTATCTATCAGAAATCACTATTGTACCTGATTTAAGTAATGGTTTTATTTTCTCACTTGTGTGCTGAGAACGACTTGCAAAATAGAGAAATAATTCAGTTAATGAACTCATTTCCTTGTTTTGATTGTCAAGAAGGATTTTGCGAATCTTTTCTGAAATTATCGTTCCACCCGGTTCATGAGTTAATTCACATTCCATTTTCTTACTTTGAAAGAAGTCACAGAGGAGATTTGCCTGCGTTGACTTGCCGCACCCCTCTATGCCTTCAAATGTTATGAACAAACCTTCCATATTATTTTACTGTTTGTTTGTTTTTCTTTATGAAATCCTCTACCTTCTGTTTGCACACAGAATCCGGGAATTGCACCGGAGGGGATTTCATGAAATATGATGATGGTTCTATTATTGGACCGGCAATTTTTTTATCAAGTGCAAGTTTGATTGCACGAACAGCATCAATTATAACACCAGCTGAATTTGGGGAATCCCACACTTCAAGCTTCATTTCAAGATTAAGTGGTATTTCTCCAAATGTAGTTCCTTCCATTCTAATATATGCCCATTTTCTATCTTTTAACCATGGCACATAATCACTAGGACCAATATGAATATTATCTTCACCAATATCATAAGGTAATATTGATGTTACTGCCTGTGTTTTTGATATTTTCTTTGATTCAAGACGGTCTCTTTCAAGCATATTTAGAAAATCGGTATTACCGCCAACATTAAGTTGACTGGTTCTTTCAAGACGCACACCTCTATCGGTAAATAAATTAGTTAATACCCTATGTGTTATGGTTGCTCCAACCTGTGATTTAATATCATCTCCAATTACAGGTAAACCAGCATCTCTAAATCTATCACCCCAATATTTTGAACTGGCAATAAAGACCGGAATTGCATTAATGAATCCAACCTTTGCCTGAAGTACCTGTTCCACATACCATTTTGTTGCTTCTTCAGAACCTACTGGTAAATAACTTACCATAACATCGGTTTTGGTGTCTTTGATTATATTAACAATATCTGCGGTTGAACCCGGTGCCTTTTTAACTACACCTGCAAGATATTTTCCAATACCATCATGCGTCATTCCTCTTTCTACCTTAATTCCCATTTTGGGAACTTTTTGGAATACAAGTGTATTATTCGGATCAGCATATATTGCTTCGGAAAGATCTTTCCCGACCTTTGTTCTATTAATATCAATAGCACATGAAAATTCTATATCGGAGATATGATATCCGCCGAAATTAACATGCATTAAACCAGGGACTGTTTCATTTTCCTTTGCATTCTTATAAAACTCTACACCTTGAACCAGCGAGGATGCACAGTTGCCAACGCCGATAATGCCTACTCTGATTTTTTTACCCATCAGTTAACCTCCTTAGGTATGTTTCTTAACTCTTATCATTCGTTCAATTACTGTTATAAAATTCAACAGCACGAATAATAATATCATATAATTAAATATTTTCAATGGTAAAAAGGATATAATTATTATAAAGAGAACTCGTTCAACCCTTGTCATTAGTCCCCTCTTAATACTAATTCCCAGTCCTTCTGCTCTTGCTCTAATATAACTTATCATTATAGAGAACATTATAGCAAAAAGAATAGCAAATACATATATTATACTGTAATTATTACTTAAATAGAAATACATAATGCCTGCAAGAACTGCAAATTCATTGAATCTGTCAATTGTGGAATCAAAGAATGCTCCAAATTTTGAAACAGTATTTGTTTTTCTTGCAATTTGTCCATCAAAGGTATCGCTGATCCCAGCAATGATCAGGATTATTGACCCAAAAATAAAATACCCCAAAGCATAGAATAGACCCGAAATGATTGAAAGCATTAATCCAATAAATGTCATTATATTTGCTGTTATTTTCATTGCAATAAAAGCATTTGTTATTGGATCAACAATTCTTCTTACCAAATTCTTTAAAGCATCAGGTATCATATCAAACTCCTCTTATAAGAAGAACGATTTCTCCTTTTCTTTTCCATTTATTACTTAGAATTTCCGCTGCATTTCCTCTCAAGCACTCTTCATATATTTTTGTCATTTCACGGCATACTGCAATTTTCCTTTCACTATCAATTGAAGCAATCATTTCAAGCGTTGCATCAATTCTAAATGGTGATTCAAAAAAAACAGCCGTTTCCTTTTTCTCCATACATAATGTAAGTTTCTTTTTTCTTGCACCCTTTTTTCTTGGTAAAAATCCATAAAATGTAAATGCATCAGTAGGCATTCCTGAAACACTTAATGATGCTGTTAATGATGATGGACCCGGTATTGATATAACATTACCACCTTCATTAAGTACACAATTCACAATATAGTACCCCGGATCAGATATACATGGTGTACCTGCATCTGTAATAAGTGCTATTGATCTATTTTCCTCAAGGAATTTTATTATTTTCATTGATGAAGTTTTCTTATTATGATCATTGTAAACTATAATTTTTTTTCCACTAATATTATAATGATTGAGAAGTTTCCTTGCAACCCTTGTATCCTCTGCTGCAATAATATCAACCTCTTTAAGAATTCTAATTGCCCTTAGCGTAATATCTTCAAGATTTCCTATTGGAGTTGATACAAGAAAAAAATTATTCATCTTTGAAAACAGTATAATTATAAAAATTTGCTGATTTTAAAGCAAATCTAAAATCCTTTAATGCAGTTATAAAAAGTCGTTTCTTTGCCTCATCAGGGCATATACCATCATATGTACGCATAAATCTACTAATAAATCCTGCAAATGCTTTTATAAATTCATCCTTTGATGCAATACAATCACCTTCTACCTGAAGTGCATTAAAATGGTATCCATCCATAAATTCAAATTCATCTTCAATATGCGATTTTGCCATTCTTAAACCCTTTTTTGCAAATGTAGGACCATAGGAAGAAGCAAATTCAACAATAACTGCATTAATACTTTTCAATAATAATTGATTTAATGCAGGAGTAACCTGCTCAATTTTCTTAGGCATTGTATTGTAAAGGGAAAATAAAACAGGAGACCCATCATTTGATGCTGCCTTCAATACTGTTACAATCACAGATGGGGAGACCTTAACATTTATTTTATCAGCAAAGTAACCTCTTACTGGAATACCGTGCTCAATGATTGTATAGAAAAGTTCTGGTCCCTTTTTTATTTCAATAAACCCATTTATTTTCTCAACTCCAAGTTTTGCAATCAATTTTTCAGGGGATACTTCTGTTGCTGATTTGAATGAAAAAACAGGATTACCGTGAATTGTTGAATTAATTATAAGAACAAGTTCCTCTGGAATTTCATAAATATTTATAATACCAACATCAGCCTTTTTCACCCTTTCAATTGCATCATTAATAGTAATCTGCTCTTTTTTTATTCCCTTAAATCTTATTGAGGACATTGGTTCACCCTGCGAAAGGAATATTATGTCAACTTCCTGAGGATAAATAACAGAAATATAGCCATGTATTTTATGAGACCTTTCTCTTTTCCCTGCATTCATAATATTATCAAAATTTACAAAATCAATATTTGTGTTTTCCAATAATGTTTTTCCTCTTGGAAGCCTCATTGTTCTCCTTTGTTTATCTTTTTATTATATTATCAGATCAATCAAGTGTCAATATTATTTATTTTCAATCATTTTCATTATGTTTGTACTGGAGGGTTCTAAACCCTCCACTCCTTGCTATTATCGTTCTTCTTGTTTCTCACCTTCAATAACTATTTTTGAAAAATCACCGAATTTATTAAATTCTACTTCAATATATTTAAGCAGATTGAGTCTATTTTGTCTTAATTTTTCATTTTCATCCATTACAAGAACATTATCAAAAAAGTCATCAATCTCTTTTCTTAATGAAAGTAATTTTTCTAAGATATTATCAAATTCTTTCTTTTCCTGAAATTTAATATTTTCATTTTTAACAGATTGTGATTTTTCAAATAATGATTTCTCATATTTGCTAATTGCTTGATTGCTATTATTTAGCAATGCCTTTATATCAATTGAATAAATAATATTAGATGCTTTGGCGGTTTTCAGAATATTGGAAACCCTTTTAATACCTATAATGAGTGTTTTAAAATCATCAGTAGTTTTCTCATGATTTATGAGCATACCCTTTTTCAATATTTCAGGAATTATTATATCTTTTACTGATAATACACATCTTAAAATATCTACTGGAATTTTATGCTCCTCAGAAAAGTAATTTTCAATACGGGTTTTTATAAATAATACAATTTCATCAATAATTTTTTTATCACTTATATTATAAAGAATCAATGATTCGCTAATGACTTTATTAAGATTAATATGGATATTTTCTCTATCAAGTAAATATATAAGTGCCAGTGCATCCCTTCTTACTGCCATTATGTCTTTATTACCTGTTGGTTTGTATCCGGCAATAAATGCTCCTATGATATTATCCACTTTATCAGCAATGGACAGAACTATGCTCTCATAAGATAATGGCATCAATTCATCATTTTTTGTACAAGGATAATAATGCTCTTTTGAAACAATTGCCTGATTCTTAGGAATACCCATTTCTAATGCATAATGATATCCAATAATTCCCTGCAATTTGGTAAATTCCTTTCCATCCTTTATCATATCAGTTGCTATATCAAATTTACTTATTAATGCAAGTTTCTTAAAATCAATGTTTTTATTTTCATAATTATTATCTGTAAAAGATGCAAGTGCAGATATTCTATTAATCTTATCTCCATATGTACCCAATTTATCATAAAATGTAATATCATTTAATAAAGTCCTATAATCATTAATACTTCTTTTTAAATCACTTTTATAATAAAATTCAGCATCTTCAAGACGGGCAGTTAATACTCTTTTATTGTTTTCCTTCAGTATTTCAAAATCCGCTTCTGGATTATTGCTTATGAATATAAAACTATTTGACTGCTTACCATTTTTCTTTGTTGCAAAATATTTCTGATGCTGCTTTAATGCAGCAGTAATAATGGGTTCAGGGAGATTCAAGAATCTCTCATCAAAGTCCTCTTTTAAAACAACAGGAAATTCTGTAAGGAAAATATTTTCTAAAACAAGTTCATTATCTATTACTGTATCAATACCATATATTTCAGAAAATGATTTCCAGCCATTAAATATCTGTTCTTCTCTTTTATATATATCGCAAGCAACATAATTCTCTTTCATTAATTCAAAATAATTATCAATTGATTTTGCAGTTAATTTCTTATTCCCAACACTTCTGTTTCCATAAGTTATATTTGATGCTTTTACACCGGCAATTTCAAGTTGTTCAATATTCTTATTATTTAAAAACAGTATCCATCTTATTGGTCTTGAAAAAGCAATATCAGAACCGGGCCATTTCATTGTTTTTTTAAATGGAACACTTTTAATGGTTTGTTCAATTGTATTTTTTAGAATATCAATGATTTGTTCTCCACCTTCCTTTGCATTATAAAAAACAAATCCATTCTCTTTTTCAATATCACTATTTTTAATGTTTTTTGATTTCAAAAAGCCATTACCCTGTTTAGTAATATTCCCATCCTTATCAAAGAATACATTAACAGGAGGTCCCTTTTTCCTGATATTTTTTTTAGGTATTTCTTTTGGAAGATCTTTTATTAATAGTATAATTCTTCTTGGTGTTGAATAAGTATCAATACTGCTAACCTTGATATCCTTTATTTTTATTAATTCCCTTATATTATTATCAAAATATTCATAAAGCGTTTCTATTTCAAGAACAGGTATTTCCTCAAATCCCAATTCAAATAGGACATCACTCATTACTATCTTCCTTTTTTAAATACTCATTAGCAATTGTTTTTGCCAAATTTCTGATTTTCTGAATATATCCCTTTCTCTCCTTTGGTGAAACAGCTCCTCTTGCATCAAGCATATTAAATGAATGAGATGCTTTTATCACATAATCATAAGCCGGATAAATAAGATGCTTTGCTGATAATCTTAATGCTTCGCTTTCACTTTTTATAAATTCCTGTTTAAGATAATCAATGTCCGCCTCATCAAAATTTAAAATGCAAAATTCCTTTTCGCTTTGAAGCATAATATCAGACCACAATTTATTATTAGACCAATTCAGATCAAAAATAGAATTTTTATTCTGTAAAAGCATTGCAATGCGTTCAAGTCCATAAGTGATTTCAACGGGAATTGATTTTAATTGAATAGAGCCCATTTGCTGAAAATATGTGAATTGAGTGATCTCCATTCCATCAAGCCATACCTCCCATCCAAGACCCTTTGCTCCTAATGTAGGTGATTCCCAGTCATCCTCAACAAACCTTATATCATGCTTATCTGTATCAATGCCAATATGCCTTAAACTCTCCGTATATATGTCCTGAATATTATCAGGAGCCGGCTGCCATACAACCTGGAATTGATAAAATTGTTGCATTCTATTAGGATTTTCACCATATCGTCCATCCTTTGGTCTTTTAGATATTTCTAAAAACGCTATTTTCCATTTGTTATCATTAAGAACTCTTAAAAATGTTGCAGGATTGAATGTCCCTGCTCCTACCGGATTATTGTATGGCTGATATAATACACAATCATGTGATGCCCAGAATTCTTGCAATTTAATTATCATATCCTGAAAATTCATTAGGTCTCCTTATTTTACAAAGATTTATTATATTATATATATATTCATAGTCAAGAGAAATATGGGACGGTTGTTCACATATTATAAATACTTCATAGGATTTACAAAATTTGAACAACCGTCCCTTCTTATCTTTCTTGTTTTATTATTCTTATCTTTCCTATTTGATTTGGACGACCGTCCCTAAAATCCTATCTAAAACAATTTGCTCAATCTATTAATCATATCATTAATATTTTTTTCTCTATTTTTGCCTTTCCACACTATAATTCCAGTACAGCATACAGTTGCATCCTTGGATTCACAGATCTTCTTCATCTGAGAGATCGCATTATTTCCACCAGTCCAATTAAAAGGTAATC
>JAUVJU010000084.1 GCA_030592285.1 Caldifarciminota bacterium | reverse complement strand
GACCCTAATATACAGTGCCTTATAGATATTATATTTTGCTCCAATTCCTACTGTACTTCCCCTAATCCCAATATCATTAATCTCAATATAATTATCTCTATATGATCCTAATAGATCCCTCAAAATAACTATTAATTCAAATATCCATTTTGTTTCCTTGATTGTTGCTGTGCCGCCGATATCCTTAATTGTATAATTCTGATATGTTCCGAATGAATTTGTATTAAGTTCATTTGAATAGGAAGAACTGAGATTGTAAAATACATTACCTCCAATCTTATTTATACCACCCTTTATCATCTGAGTGATCATTTCACTGTTTTCCATTTGATTGTTACTAAGATACTGATGTTCAATAAATGGCGATAAACCATTGGTCATTCTATATTCACAATGTGTAAATTCATAAATATTCTTATTGTAAATATACTCGCTATTAAAAGACCCAACTGTTAATGCATTGTCAGAGTATCTTACTTGTGAGAATGCATTAATGCTATTAGTGAAAAAATCCATCTTTATTCCATACTCTCTTTTTGCAACAGGAGTATTGGAAATCACATTTTCTGTTATTTTTATATATTCGCCTTCAAATTCATCAAATACATAATTCCCGCTCAATATATCATATACATAATCACCCTTGCCTATTCCTGCATATATATATGATTCACTGATCATATAATCGGATACCGATGTTAATAAAAGGTTCTGTGAATATGTCCACTGAGGAATAATAGTTCCATTTATATTAAGACGCATAAACAAATTGTTTTTTATTTGTGAATTATCCTCTGTATGTCTGTATTGTCCATTAATATTAGCATCTGTTTTAAAAAAACTAAAACTTGTTTTAAAATCAAATGCATCTGTTTTTTTAAGATTATTTTCCATATATTGCTTTTCATTAATGTATGAAATAGTAAAATAGTTACTTAATCCTAATATTCCTTTATGTCTTATATAATCAGTTGCATTTCTATATTCGGTTTCATAAACATATTCAGGTAAAAACATAAATATCTTTTTTCCGATTTTATAATTATCCAGTTCATAAATACTTCTCTCTCCATAAGAATCTCTTCGTCTTGTAAATCCCGTTCTAATACCAAAAATACTATCTGTTTTCAAATTTAATATTTTACTTGTTAATGAATCAGCAAATGATATTTTCATATTTGTTTTAAGATACCGAGAATAATTCATATTTACAGTAATAATATTCTGCACCTCTGCTCCTGAAGAATTTCCTGTTTTGGCAAGATAATCCGCATCTTCATTATCCCTTTCAAACCATACATCTCTATAAAGTGTTGATAAGTATATCCTTTTTAATGCTGTGCTTGCTGAAATAATACCAAAATTGATTAGCCCAGAATTGTATTCTGCCAAATAGGATATGTCCTTATCATAGGGTGATAATAATGCATATCTATTTCTTTTATAAAAGCCGCCCCCCGCATTTAGTAATAGATATCCATTTCCTAAAGGATATTTTATATTGCCTGCAAAATAATTTGATTCAAATGGAATATTAACAAATCTTCCCGGTAAATAATTACCATTATTTATTCCTGCATAAACATAAGCATTAATAAGTGGATTGAATATATAATCACCATTACCCATTCCAATATAAAAAAACCTTGCATTATAATCTCCGCTATTTATCCCTGCAAAAACAAGTATTGAATCATTATAAAAATAATCACCTAAATTATCTCCAGCGAATTCGATACTGCTTAAAAAAATCTTTGATGAATCCGAATTGATTGTCTCAAATATTTCTCTGTCATTTTCATCAACAATTGCCTGCTCTTCTCTAATATATATAATGTTTATTATTGAATCCATTGCTGAAAATCCACCATAGTAACCTGTTATTGGATGAGAACCCTCATATGTCTGGAATTCAACATAAATAAGTGTATTTGAATCAACAATTCTTTTGGTAGTAAAGTATAGTTCGCCATTTTGATAATTAATGGTATAATCATTATCATCACCTTCAATTAATCTTTCACCATTTATAAAGATCTTCTCACTACCAGGTGCAATAATATATTCTGCAAGTGTGATTTCTTCAACAAGAAGATAGGGTCCCTGTACATTATCATAACAGTAAAATTCAATTTGTCTAAATTGTCCTTTCTGACCTGCAATTGCTCCCTTAAATCCCAATTGTCCCTTTTTTACATTACCATAAACACCAAGGACTTCCCTATTCCTCATTGTGAATTTTCCCCGATAGCCGGTAAATGTATTATTCCCCAATGAGAACATATTAAGAGAATCATATATACTGATATTAACATTTTCAATCTGAGACACCGGAATATTATATGTATTAAGCACTCCCTGTGTGCCATCATCATAGATATATCCTGAGAGCATCCATCTATCGGAAACATTTCCTTCAATATTGAGTTCTAATGTTTGATTCATTGTTACATTACCTGAATTCCCCACATTTACCATAAAACCCTTAATGCCCCCAAAATATATATTATCATTCCCTGATATTTTTAAATCATCATTAAAAAGAATACTATCATTAATAGCCCTTTTTTCTACTTTTTTGTAAATAAAATTTCTATATTTTATTTTTGGTTTAATGGGCTTATAGATTATTATTAATGAATCACTTTCTATATTAAATCTTATTTTCCCATTTTTAAATTCATAATCCCTTTCAATTTTAAATATCAAATTACTGTTTTTTATTAGTAATGAGCCATCAATGATCACATGCTCCATTTGTAATGTATCATTAATACCAATATTGATTATTTCAAGTGTATCAGAAAATACTGTAATTGTAATAAAGCAAATTAAAACAATAATTAAAAAATATTTCATTCTATTTCAATGGATTTTATATTATTATGTTGAAAAAAATATATTTTGTTATTTTTAATAGTAAATGGGGTTTTAATACTGAAAGCCATTATTAATGCTTTTTCACCATTTTCATAATAGTATAATGAGTCATTAACAGTATAGTAAATTTTTTTCCCAATAATATTCATATAATCAATAGTATGGTTTTCTTGAATTAATATTTCTCTTTTCTCTTCACTTACTTGCATAATAGTGTTATTGGATAATAGTAATATATCATCATTCATCATTCTTCGCATTAAATTTGTTTGTATTGAGATCATTGATGTTTCAATGCTTTTTGAATCATTCCTGAAAAAGAAATCAATGTTCTTTGTTTTATCATTATAAAGATAAAAACCATTTGAAGCCCGTACAAATTTCAAATAATTATCAGATATTTCTAAAAAACCCTTTTCTCTTCCATTAGTAGTAATAATATATATTCTATTTTCTGCAAGTAAATATATATCATAGGCAAAAACAGAAATATCGCTTGGAATATAATTTAGTTGTTTTGTCCAAATAATTTTATGATTATCTACTGATCTAAGTTCACTCCCTGATAATATAATTATTCTACCTGTATTATCAGATATAAGCATTCCTGAATACCCGGAATCACTTTTAAAAGAAAAGGAACAGATAAGAATACTAATTAACAGCCAGATCTCTGTCCAATTGAATATCTTTAATATGATCTTCATCTACATTAACAGGGTAATTACCGCTAAAACAGGCATCACAAAATATATTTTCTTTTTGTTTCATTCCTTCTATTAATCCCTTTATTGATAAATAATGCAAGGAATCAGCCCCTATTTTATTTTTTATATTCTCAATTTCCATTTTATTTGCAATGAATTCATCCTTTCTCTGCATATCAATACCAAAATAGCAAGGATACTTTAATGGTGGAGAATACACCGCAAAATGCACTTCCTTTGCTCCTGCCTGCTTAACAATTTCCACTATTGCCCTTGATGTGTGTCCACGCACAATGGAATCATCAATAAGAAGAATAGATTTACCCTTTATCTCATCTTTTATAGGATTCAATTTTTCCCTGACCGCACTTTTTCTCCTTTCATTTCCCGGCATAATAAAGGTTCTTCCAACATATCTGTTTTTAATCAAACCCTCTCTATATGGAATTCCCAACTTATTTGCACATGCTAGTGCAGCGGTTCTTGATGTATCAGGTACAGGCATACATACATCAAATTCTTCTTTTCTACTCATTAATTCATCTGCTAATTTTTCTCCAAGATCATATCTTACCTTATAAACATTCATTGAATCAATTGTAGAATCAGGTCTTGCAAAATAAACCCATTCAAATATACATGCTGTTTGTGATGATACTGTAATCCTCTTTTTGAATACTTCACCATTATCAGCTATGAAAATAACCTCTCCTGGTTTCACATCGGTAAATTCCCTGATTCCTAATATATCAAGGGAAACGGATTCGGATGCAAAAACATGCTTTTTATCTTTTTTCCCATATATTAATGGCTTAAATCCCTTTGGGTCTCTGAAAGCTAAAAAGCCCTTATTTGCAATATACGCAATAACCGAATAACTGCCCTGAACTTCATTAAAAACATTTTTAACTGCATCGCATATACTATCAAAGTCAACATTCTTTCTCTGCTCAAGATGATGTGCAAATATATTTAAAATAATCTCAACATCAACATCAGTATTAATATAACGATTATATACATTCTGCAATTTCTTTTTTAAAGAAAAATAATTTAATACATTTCCATTATGAGCCATAATAATACCATAAGGGATATTAACAAATAATGGCTGTGCATTTTCAACTCCGCCTTTACCTATTGTGGGATATCTTACATGACCAATTCCTGTGCTACCCTTAAATCTATCAATATCATCATTATCAAATGCTCCGGTTACAAGTCCATCACATTTTTTAATATTGAAATGATTATCATAGGTTGCAATCCCACATGTATCCTGCCCTCTATGCTGTATCATTTTTAATCCCTTGTATATATCAATAAATGCATTGTCCGAGCCGATTACTCCGAATATTCCGCACATAATTTATCTCCAGCTGTAATTTTATTGCCATTAAGAAAATCCTTATTGCTCATTATCTTTTTCCCTGATAATTGGATTTTCAATATCTCCAATGAACCATTATTAGTATATAAAATAATCCTTCCATTTTCAACTGTTAAAGTACTTTTTCCATTTGATGATGTTTTCTCAATAAGTTTGCTTTGTCTTAATTTTATCTGCTTATTATTTGAAAATGCCTTTATTCCAAATTCTGAAAGACCATTAATCCTGTTGTTTAACTCCTTTGCAGAATAATTCGTTGAATATAGTAGATCGTCTTTTGTAATTTTTTTTGCAAATGTTACTTTATTCTCATTCTGTTCTATTAATGGAAAAAATTTAGACCAATCAAAAGAAACAAACATTTGTGATGCGATGTCTATTAGTTTTTCCTTTAATTCTATTGATGTTATATTCTCACTTATTTCACATGATTCCTGTATAATCACAGGACCAGCATCCATCTTTTCATTCATTTTAAAAAATGTTACTCCAGTTTTTTTTTCTCCATTCATTACTGCTCTATTTATAGGAGCAGCTCCTCTTAATTTTGGAATTAAGGATGGATGAATATTTACCGACATTTTTTTGGGCAAATCAATGAATGTCTTTTCTAAAATATATCCATAACTGAAAATTAAAAAATAATCATATTTACCATTTTTTAATTGATCAATTAATTCCTGATTTATTTTCTTTCCTGTTTTAATGAGATTAATTCCATATTCACAAGCAAAATCCGCAAGAGGAGATTCTTTTGTTTTTCTTCCTCTTCCGGATTTTCTATCGTCACCTGTTATGATCAAGGATGGATATTTATCAGCAGATAAAGTTCTCAAAAACTGAGAACTTGTTTCATCATTGCCGACAAATACGTAATTATTCATTTAATTTCAGATCTGCATTATCCTCAATAACCTTAGTCACTGTTGATTTTAATACCTTGATTTCCACTTTTGGTGCAATTTCAATATGAATAATATCATCTTTAATAAGTTTAACTTCACCAAGTATTCCTGCTGATGTAATTACCTTATTTCCTTTTTTCAATTCCCCAAGCATTTTTTTGTGCTTCTTCCCTGCTCTCTGTTGTGGCAGAATAAATAACAAGTAAAGAGCAGCAAACATAACAATAATAGGTAAAAAGGTTATTATTGGATTTGATTGTTGCTGTGTAGTTTGTAGAAACAGCATTGATCTTAAAAGCATTAAGCCTCCTTTGTAAAATCAAATAATAGGTATAATTTACTATTTGTCAATATTGTCTGATTTATATTTGTTATTTTTATCAGGAAAATTCATTTTTTTGATTTTCAGCATTATTCTTTTCAAACAATTCTATTATTTCCCTAGCATTTTTATATTGCTCATCTTCAACCCATAATTCAATGCCCTCTATTTCATTGAATTGGGGAAAAAGATTTGTTGCATTACCTTCCTTGAAAATAATATTAATATCATTTGATTCAAGATATGATCTCAATACACGCGCTTCCATTAAATCATTAATGATAATTAATTTTTTCATATTATAATAATAAAGAAATATTCAAATAATTCAAGTGAATCTGAAAAAATAAAAACAATAGGTCGGGGGTTGACATTTTGACATGATTGTTCATATCAAACTGCATTTTCTTACTAAATCAGTACAAAACAACATACCTATTGACAAATATCACGCTGTTGTGTACAATAATGGTACATCAGGAACTGAAAAAGTGTCAAAATGTCAACCCCCGGCTATATATCTTATATAATAATTGTGCTACCTATCAATATTGAGAATATGCAATATATTGCATAATTATTGCAGTATATCAATGAATTAATGAATAATATAAAGATTATTAAGAAATTTATTAATATTATTCATTTTATACTTGACAAAATTGATTTTTTGGTTATATTTGTTGATATAAGAATAAAAACTAAGGAGAAATGAAATGCATAAAATAATGCTTGAAAAAGTTAAGCAGGGAATCATTACACCAGAAGAAGCAGAAAGCATATTCTGCTGCAATGGAAGATCTACATACAGAAAGGCACGGTATATTAAAATCCGTGTAAAAACAATAGAAAATAATTTCAATATATCATTACCTTTAGTACTAATCACACCAATACTTAAGATTCTTCATTTTTCAAGACAATTTGTTAAACAGGAAAGTGAAAGATGGGGTGTTGAAACAGCAATTACTCTATTGAAGTCAATAAGATTATCAGACTTACCGGCACCACTTGAACTTGTTCATGTGATTGATGGAAATGATAATATTAATATTAGTTTTCATTAAGGAGGATATATGACAACAAGAATGAAAACACAATGTCCAGTTTGCAATGGAAAGCTCTTAATAAAGGAAATGGAATGTCCTGATTGCAATATTACTATAAAAGGAAATATTGAGGGTATTTCTTCTGATTCACCACAACATCTTCTAAATAATGAGGAGTGGCATTTTGTAATACAATTTCTTTTATGTGAGGGAAATTTAAAATGTCTTGGTGAAAAATTGAACAAATCATATCCAACACTTAAAAATAAACTCCAAAAAATCAAGGAAAAGTTACCAGGATACGAGATTGACAATGATAATGTTGATAATGTACTTGACTTGATCGAATCAGGAGAAATGGATCTAAAACAAGCATTAAATAAACTTAAAAGGAGGAAATAATGCGTATTTCAAAATTTGGGGTCATTCTTATACTTGCGGGGATTCTTCTTATTATGTCAACTTATAATGTTTTCAATCTGGAATTATCAAGGGATTGGCCATGGATATTAATTATTGTGGGAGTTCTAGTAATCATTGATTCAGGCAAATCTGCCTTTCGCCAAAAAAGAAAAAAATCATCAATATCAAAAGGTGAAAGAATTGAATTACTTAATAAATTAAGTAAAAATGAGATTGATGTTGATGAAGTTATGAGAAAATTTAAATGAAGGAGTAATTAAAATGAGCGAACAAGTAGAACGCATACTTAATATGGTTAAAGATGGCAAGGTAACGCCGGAAGAAGCCGAAACATTGATTAATGCAATAAGTAAAAAATCAGAAACCAGTTCAGGAAGTGATTGTCATTTAAGAATCAAGGTTCTTGAGACAAAAAGTAATGGTCAGAAACCAACTGTTGTTAAGATAAATCTGCCCATTAAGGTTATCTCAATGCTAGCAAAATCCACTGGGAAGATCGGACTTGATCATGTGATGAAGCATAATAAGGTCAAAGAATCATTATCAAATTATGGACTCAAAACAGATGCGGATGGAAACATTGTTGATATTGATGCTTTTATAAAGGCATTAGATGAATTATGTGCAAATGCACCTGTTGAACTTGTTGATATTGTTGAAGCAGAGAATGAGAACGGTGAAAGCACTGTTGTTAAGATCTTTGTTGAGTAATATAATAATTGGGCGGGTTACGAACCCGCCCCTACAAAACATAATATAAATTTATTTATCATTCATTTATCATATTTTTTAACATATCCTCCATTCCACTATTATCCACTTCAACTTTATTAATATCAAACATATCATCATTAATACCCTTATTAATAATAATTGAAACCATTTCAATTTCTAAATCTTTTACTTCTTCTGAATAAAATTCTGTTTTATATGGCAATTTATAGCCCTTATAAACATCT
>JAUVJU010000091.1 GCA_030592285.1 Caldifarciminota bacterium | reverse complement strand
TATTGTATTACCTAATGTATCTGTAAAAAGACCCAATCTAGCGTATTTAGTTCCATCTGGGTTATTTACACCTCGTATATTCTCTAACACTTCCTTATTTGTTGTATCTGCAATTGATATTCTGATTTTATGATATTCGTTTTCACTTGTTAATGTATCATTAAGATATATATCCATTGTAATATATTCATTCCCAATATTACCATATTTAGGAGGTATCCCATATAAACTACCTATAGTATATTTCCCAATCCTTGTATTGTTATCTACTATTATTGTTTCCTTTCCGGTATTCAAATCTACAACTTTTCTATTATTCACCAACAAATAATTGCGGGAATAATCGTAATCAAGCCATTCAATTAATTCATCATTTGTAAATAATATTTCATTTGTATTATTAAGTATGTCATATTTTTTTACTACCTTATCTCCATCTTCATCTATTGCTACTATGTATCTTTCATCTGATGACACTATTTGTAATGTAAAATCTCCTATGTTATCCCAGCTACTGTAATCGTCTTTCACTTTAAATGTATATAATCCATCACTTATATATATGTGATTATTCACTATATCTATTCTTGTATCATTTGCTTCTCCACCTGCCCAATATTTCCCACCCTTTTTTCTTAATAATAATTCCTTTTCACTTGTATTCGCATTGATTCTCCATAGCTCACCGCCTATTTCATACACCTTTGTTGTCTCTGATACACCTATTGCTTCATTGTAACACCATGTCAAGCTGCAATATACTATTACATTATCATTATCCTCCCAGCATAATCCTCCTGCTCTCCTTTCCACCCAATCATCATACATCCATACATACATTATTGAACATCCTGATTGGATTATTATAAGTATTATTAAAATAATCAATGTTATTATTCGCATTCTATTTTTCATAGTTTTCTCCAATTAGTAGATTAATAGTTTATAGTCAATAGTCAATTATTCCAAACATCTTGATTCTTATAACCTATTTTTAGTATATCCTTATATACAAATCCTACATTATTCTAATTCCAATATCTTTTCCTGTCAATAGTTTTATAATAAACTAATTAGAAGATATAGTAAACCAAACAAAAAGAAAGGGTGAATAAGGGCAAAGCCCTTATTCACTTACTTCTATTGTTCTCTTTATTCTCTTTTCAAATATTGAATAAATTACAGGGATTAAGACCAAAGTAACAACAGTTGACACTAATAATCCGCCAACTACCACTGTTCCAAGTGGTCTCCACATTGCCGAACCTTCTCCTGTGTTTAAAGCAAGAGGAAGAAGTCCGCATGTTGTTGTTAGTGCGGTCATAAGAACCGGTCTAAGCCGCGTTTTCCCTGCAAGCGGCACTGCTTTTTCTAATGGTATGCCTCTCTGTCTTAATTTATTTATATAATCAATAAGCACAATTGCATTATTTACAACAATTCCAACAAGCATGAGCATTCCTATAAATCCCATTACTGATAGTGATGTCCCTGTTAGGAAAAGTGCCCATACCACACCTACAAATGCAAATGGTAATGAGAAAATAATAACAAATGGATCAATAAATGATTCAAATTGTCCTGCCATAACAAGAAATACAAGTACTATTCCAAAAATAATGGCTATTAGAAGATCTTTAAAGGCACTTTTCTGCTCTGCCACTTCACCACCCTGCGACACTCTTACACCTTCGGGGATCCTCATACTATTAATAATTCCTATTACTGCTTTCACTCCATCAGACATGGCAATATCCTGAACATTTGCTTCCACTTTAATAATTCTTTCCTGATCCTTTCTTTCAATAAGTGGCGGTTCTTCTGTCATTTTTATTTTTGCTACATTTGATAATGGCATAACCATTCCCATTGCATTGAAAACCGGTAATCCGTAAAGATCACTTACCGATGTCAGATACTCTCTATCAAATGAAACAAAAATATCATATTCAAAATCATCCTTTCTATAAACAGAAACAACCTCACCATATATGCCGGCTCTTAATGAATTCATTAAAAAATAGGTATTCATTCCTGTCATGCCCAATTTTTCCTGTATTGGGATTATTGATACATTACTTAATGCATCATCCCTTGATAATGTAATATCAATAAGACCGGGAATATTCTTCATTTCATTTGTAATATCTTCGGCAAATTTATAAATCGTATCAATATCTTCACCAAAAATTTCCAGTGAAATTTGTTTGCCTCCCCCCATAAATGCAGCAGGACCGCCTCTCTGAAAATCAAATGATTTTACATGAGGATACTCTGCTAAGATCTTCCTCATATGCCCCAATACCTCTTTTTCTGTTCTTTCTCTCTCATTCCTTTTAACAAGTGATCCAATTAGAGTGATTGTATATTGATTGCGTTCAGATGACATTGCTCCATGACCGGTGCTAAGCCCTGATTGTAATGACCATACCTTGAATTCCGGTAATTCATTGGGAATTCTTTCATTAAGAATATCTATCAGTTTTGCCGTTTCTTCAATTCTTAAACCGGGATTAAGTTTTATTGAACCAAATACGATTTCACTTTCCTCACTTGGCATGAATTCTGTTTTGATTGCCGGAAGCAGCATCATTGACATTACAAAAACAATGATCATTGATGTAATGATAAAGACCTTATTCTTTAATGCAAATGCTAAAAATCGGGAATATGATGATTCAAGTGAATTAAACCATTTTTCAGTAACATTTTCAAATTTATTTTTCTTAAATCCTTTTTTCCTTAATAATAATGATGACAGCATAGGAGTAAGTGTTGTACTTACTATTAATGAACCAATAAGAACAATGGATATTGTAAATGCTAATTGCTGAAAAAATACCGCTATAAAGCCCTCAACAAAAAGAAGAGGAATAAATATTGCAATTGTTGTTAGCGTAGAAGCCATAATCGCAGTAACAACCTCTTTGGTTCCCTTTTCAGCAGCAACCTTCAAATTTTCTTTTTCCTCATCTCTATGCCTGAATATATTTTCCAGTACAACTATTGAATTATCCACCACCATACCTATGGCAATGGATATTGATGCAGGCGAAATGATATTTATGGTATTACCTGAAAAATACAGATATATAAATGCAACAATCAATGAAACAGGTATTGCTAAACCAATAACCAATGAACCCCTGAAATTTCTTAAAAACAAAAGTACAATTAGAAGAACAAAAAACAAAGCATAAAGAACCGTAGTCTTTAGATTGTCCACAGATGCTTTAATGGACTGAGATGTATCATACAAAACATCCATTTTTGTTCCCTTTGGATATACTTGCATTATCTCATCAAGCTTACTACTTATTCCATCAACAACCTCTATTGTATTTGCACCTGCCTGTTTTTGAATAATTATGATCATTCCATTCTCTGATCGTATCTTACTAATATTATCCAAATGTCCAGGTCCAAATGTTACCTTTGCAACATCTTCAAGATAAATTATATTTCCCTTTACATTTCCAATGATTGTCTTTTTTACTTCATCTATTGTTTCATATTCTCCTGGAATTCTTACAGCATAGGACATTTTCCCATCTTTAATATTTCCTAAAGGCACATTCATATTAGTTGCCTGAATACTTGCTGTGATTTGTGAAACAGGAATATTATACTGGATTAATTTTGAAATATCCAAATCAATATTTACTTTCTTTTCCTGTGCTGCAGCTATTACCGAACCAACTCCGCCTACCTGTCTGAATTTATCAAGAATATATCTTTCTGTAAAAGCAGACAGATCATGAAGTGACATACTTGGTGATGAAACACCCAGTACAACAGCAGGTGCCATTGAACTGGAGAATTTAAACATTATTGGATCCTGAGCACCATCGGGAAGTCCCCTTTTAGCAAAATCAATTTGACTTCTCAAATCATTAAGCCCTTCTTCAAGATCCTTACCCCAATCAAAGGTCACCTCTACAATAGAAATGGACTCTTTTGATTGAGAACTAATTTCTGTAACATCCGGCACCATAGCCGCAGCCGATTCTATCTTTTTTGTTATCTGTTCTTCAATATCACTACTTGATGCCCCAAAGTAAAAGGTCATAATGGAAATAGTTGGCAATTCAATATCCGGGAACATTTCAATGGATAGATTTGTAAGTGATATAAATCCAAGAAGAAGCACAACAAGGAATATTACAATTATTAGTATTGGTCTTTTAATTGCTGTTTTTATCATCATATCCTCACTTTATTCTCACTGATTGTCCATCATGAATAAGAGATGAACCCATTGTTATAACTGTATCACCTTCTTCTAAGGTATTAACTATCTGTACATATTCATTACCAATCAATCCGATTTCCACTTCTAATCTATTTGCTTTACCATTTTTGAAAATATAGATGAATGATTTATTATCCTTTGTTTGATATGCTTCAGAAGGTACCCTTAGAACATTCTGCTCATTACTTGTATGAAGATAAATTCTTGCGGGACTATTAATAAGCTTTCTATTTCCATTAATGATTTGTACATCAATTGAACCCATTTGAGTCATATTATTTGGCAAATAGGATTTTCGTATTACTTTTCCTTTATACTGTACATCATTAACATATATATCAGCATTTATTGACTTTTGGACCTCTTCCAAAATATCCTTAGATACATTGATCCTTGCTGTTAGATTAGAAGGGTCTGATATCATTGCAACAGGCATTTGAGGCATTATTGGCTGTCCCTTTACAAATGTAAGATCATAAACAATTCCACTAATTGGTGCAATGATCTTTGCTGTTTCATATACCATTCCGGGAATGGATCTGTCAATTTCAGCAACAATTTGATCTTTCTTTACATATTCGCCCTCTTTTACATTATACTTAATGAATTTACCGGGCACATTGGGATAGATCTCTGTTTGATTCAAACCCTTTATTGTTCCGAAAAATTGCTTTTTCAGCAGAACCTCTCCCTTTTCCGCAACTTCAAAATCAACAAGTCGAATAAATTCCTGCTTTACTATTTCGGTTTTATTTTTCCTGCTTATAACAATCACCGATGCAATGATTATAATGATGAGAAGCAGCACTAAATACTTTTTCATAAATGCCTCCTTACAGAATGCCTAATGCATTTAGAAGTGAATAATAATTAACAATTTGATTGAATAGATTTTGGCTGTATCCAACCCTTGCCTGAATATAATTTGTTTCAGCATTAATATAGTCACTATTACTGATGATGCCCTGATGATACTGTTTTTGTGCAATACTAAATGCTTCATCTGCTAGAGCCAATGTATATTGAAATGTTTCAGTATTCATTTTAGCAATATCATAATTACTTAAAATATTTTCAATATCAATTTTTGTTTGTTCAATTTTATTTGCATATATCATATTCATTTGTTTATATTGATGTCCTGTCTTTAACACATCAAGCACCTTTTTCCCACCTGAAAAAAGATCAAAAGAAATTGCCACTCCCCAAACAAGTGAACCATCTATAAATAGAGTATCATTAAATAGTATAAGAGAATCATTTGCTGCACCTGCAATATTGTTATATTTATAATTTGCATAGCCAACAATATTAGGAAGAAAATTGAGCTTTGTTAATCTGTAAACCTTTCCAAGAATAGAAACATTCTTATTAAGGATCTTCAAGTCCTTACTATTGTTTAATCCTTCTTCTGTAAGGTCTTCTTTAATAAGTGGATTTACTATTATTACACTATCAAGAATGTCTTTTATTGATCCCTCAAATTCAAATTCATCATCTAATGATAAACCAATAATCAATTTTATTGAATTAATAAGATTCTTTTTCTTATTGGTCATTTCTGCAATTTGTGGCTCAATTGATTTAAACTGCATTTCGGCAGATAGCAATTCTATTTTACTTGCTGACCCAAGTGTATATTTAGATAAGGCACTTTCATAATGTTCCTTCTTTGAATTATAAAGCACATTGGTCATATTGATCATTTCATCAAGAAGAAGCCCTGACATATACATTTGTATAACTGCTATTTTTATATCTGCTCTGTTCTTCTCCAATTCCAATTTACTGATAATCTCCTTTTCCTTTGCAATGCTATATCCTGTAATTAGTTTTCCACCCATAAAAATCGGCATTCCCAGTTCAAAACTGGCAGCGTAATTATCCTGCACACCCAAAGGAATGACCATTGGGGTACCCATTGGTCCTGCTATTGTCATTGTCGGGGCTTCATCCAATCTTGTATATGTTGTATTCAATGATAATGAAGGCAGGAAGTTTGATATTGCCTGCTTTTTCTCCAGACCGGATATTTTTATAGTTTCATAGGATATCTTTACAGGAACAGAATTTTCTGATGCATAATTAACTGCTTCTTCCAATGTTAAAGCATTTAATACAAATGATGATAAAAGAAGCAAAATAATTAATGATATTTTATATTTCACTTAACCTCCTTTTTAACTAAACCCAATATTATTTTTTTATATTCCTTAAAATCCTTTTCGCAGATCTTATCACTATGGAAAATATACTTCATAACATAACTATTAATACTGCCAATAATAATATTTGCCATAATTCCCTTATTAACATTCTTAAATTCACCTGAATTAATACCTTGTTCAATGATCATATTCAAATGCTTTTCTCTTTTCTTATATATTTTCATTGGTCCCATTTTATTTGATTTATGAAGTTTCAAAAGAAAGTTTGGAATTTCCCTCATTAATATTTTTGCTAATGTCATATTTGATGTTATTTGTTTAATATTAACATCTAAGTATCTCTCTAATTTTTCACTTGCATTTAAATCCAATTTTATTACTTCATCCATCTTCTCAATCCACTTATCAAATATATACTTAATACTTTTTATATATATATCTTCTTTATCCTTGAAATAAAGATAAAGGGTTCCCTTTCCCACACCAGCATATTTAGCAATATCATCAAGTGCACTTTTATCAAAACCATTTTCTGAGAAAAAGTTTATTGCAGCATTCATGATCTTTTCTTTCTTATTCATTGATTCTCCTATCATTTTCTTCTTAATATAACCAAAACTGACCAGTCAGTCAATAGGTAAGTTAAATTTTATTATTGGGACGGTCGTTCACATTTTACAAATACTTCTTAGGATTTACAAAATTTGAACAACCGTCCCTTCTTATCTTTCTTATCTTATCTTTCTTATCTTTCTTATGTAATTTAAACAACCGTCCCCTCTTTTCTGCATACCCTGTTTAATATAAACACTCACCCATCAATATATTTAATAGTACAAGAAATAATTGATAGGTGTTTTACTATTATAAAATGCTATAATTTTTCACTAAATTCTAAGGAAATCACGGATTAACATGAATTATGACAGATTCTGATGTCTTCTCATTGCCTTTTTCATCATATGATACTGCCCAGATCTCCACATCTGAAGGATTAGGGGAAAAATCAGCATTGTATTCTGCTGTAAATGTACATTCATATGGCTCTGAGGTATCTGTGCCTCTTTCAAAATCAGCAAAGAATACTACCTTTTCAATTCCCTGACTATCAGATGCATCGGCTGTAATTGTTACTGTTGCTCCCCTTTCTACATAAATACCATCATTGGGAGAAGTGATCTCTACAGAAGAAGGACTCAGCATGCTACATCCGCTAATAAGTATAATACATAATGAAATCAAAACAAAACTCATTTTATTCATTATAACTCCTTTGTGTAAAATGTATTATAATTGATAATTATTTTTTGTCAATATAGCTAATGCTTTCTAATGGGAATTAAAATACTTCATCAACTATTTAACTATGCTCTGGATGGACATATAGGATGGATTCCTACCTTTATATGAATGACAATTTATTGTAGAAAAGATAGAATATAAATGGATAAAGGTATTAGCCTATAAATATTGCTATAATAACTTTGAAAGTTGATATCCTTTATTTGTTATAATACAATATCTTTTTTTCTTGATTTTTTAAAAAATATGTATATAATAAAAATATACAAAAAGGTAATTTATGAAAAAACTTAATGATCTAATAGGATTTGAATGGGACAGAAATAATATTGATAAAAACTATAAAAAACACAAGGTTTTTTGGACTGAATGTGAGGAAGT
>JAUVJU010000124.1 GCA_030592285.1 Caldifarciminota bacterium | reverse complement strand
TGCTGACCCTTTGAACCTGATACAGATAATGCTGTTGTAGGGAGTATTATCGCAAATCAGGTTCTAAACCTGATTTTTTTATTTTAGGAGGTATTGCATGATAAATGATATTAAAATATCCAAACACATTATTGATAGATATTTCAACAAACTATCCTCAACACTGGATATTGATATTGCTATTGTTGGAGCAGGACCATCAGGCCTTGTTGCAGGCTACTATTTGGCAAAGGATGGGTATAAGGTTTCCCTATTTGAAACAAAACTTGCTCCCGGCGGCGGTATGTGGGGAGGTGGAATGATGTTTAATGAAATAGTTGTACAAAAAAAAGCAATTCATATTCTTGAGGATTTTGGAATAGGTTCAAGAGATATGAAAGAAGGATATTTTACAGCTGATTCAGTTGAAGCAACATCAGCATTAATAAATGGTGCTGTTAAAGCAGGTGTAAATATATTTAATCTTATAAAAGTTGTAGATGTTGTATTAAAGGACAATGCCGTTAAGGGTTTGGTTCTAAACTGGACACCTGTTGAATATATGGGACTTCATGTAGATCCTTTAACTATTCAGGCAAAAAAGATCATTGATGCAACAGGGCATCCTGCTGAAATAACAAACACACTTGTTAAAAAGGCAGGAATTAATCTGAATACTCCATCAGGAAAATTTGAAGGAGAAAAACCAATGAATGCAGCAAAAGGAGAAGAAGAAACAGTGAAAAATACATCAGAAGTATTTACAAATTTTTATGTTTCAGGAATGGCTGCAAATGGTGTTTATGGTGGATTTAGAATGGGTCCCATATTTGGGGGTATGCTTCTTTCAGGATATAAGGTGTATACTCTTATTAAGGAGGCATTATCAAAAGAATAATTGATGCAAATCTTAATAGACTGAGAGAGGGTTTAAGAATCATTGAAGAAGCAGCCAGATTTATTCTTAATGATGCAGAATTAACAGAGAATCTCAAAAAGTTAAGGCATACATATGGGCATTTAAAAATGATGATTCCCGAAAATACAATAAGTAATAGAGATATTGATTCAGATATTGGAAAGTCATCGGAATTTGATATATCAGAATCCAAAAACATAGCTAATATTGTAGGAAAATCATTTGGCAGAGCTCAGGAAGCAGCACGCGTTATTGAAGAATATAGTAAAATAATTAATAATGATATTGGAAAAATTGCTAAATCAATCAGATTTCAACTTTATCAATTAGAGAAGGATATGATCCCAGCACTAAAAAGTAAAATTGTTTTTCCTGATAAATTCGGACTTTATTTAGTAATGACCAATCCAATTATTGGATATGAGAAATTAGCTGAAATAGCTGTTGAAAGTGATATAAGGATTGTTCAATTAAGAGATAAGGAAATGAATGATAAAGATTTGCTTAAAACGGCAATAGCAATAAAAAAAATAACAAATGGTTCTAATACATTGTTTTTCATTAATGATAGACCGGATATTGCAATAATGTCTAATGCAGATGGTGTTCATTTGGGGCAAACGGATTTACCGGTTAAGGAATGCAGATGTTTATCGGATAAGCTTTTTATAGGCAAATCAACCCATACACTTAAGCAGATGAAAAATGCATTAAAAGAGAAACCGGATTATATTGGCATAGGTCCCATATATAAAACAAAATCAAAAAAATTACCTGACAATGTACTTGGGCTGGATAAATCAATGGAAATGTTAAAAGGAAGCAATGTTCCGTCAATTGGCATTGGCGGCATAAAGGATTTTAATCTAAAAGAAGTTATTGAAATAGGGTTCGGTAATATTGGAATTATTTCATATATTACAAAAAGCAGTGAACCCAAAAAGCAGATAGAAGAAATTAAAAATATATTCAGGAGTTATTATGACACAGAGAACTGATGCATTAAAAGGAAATATTACAAATGAAATGAAATGGGCGGCAAATTTTGAAACAAGAAATATAGAATTCATTGTTAATGGACTAAAAAATGGTACAATTTGTATTCCTCATAACAAAATGAGAAAAAAACAGTATTATTATGCAATTGGTGCCGGTTTATCAACAAAGGTAAATGCAAACATCGGAAGTTCGCCATATCATATTAATTTGGATGAAGAGATAAAAAAAATGAAAGTATCAATTGAGGTAGGTGCACACTCTATAATGGATCTATCTTTAGGCAATCAAATTAAAACAATAAGAAAGGAAATATTAAAACAAAGTCCTGTAATGGTTGGTACAGTTCCAATTTATGAAATGGGATATAATCTATCTATAAAAAAGAAAGACATTATTGATATGACAATAAAAGATTATCTTGAAACAATTGAAGAACAGGCAAAAGATGGTGTGGATTTTATGACAATTCATGCAGGAGTAACACAGAGTTCTTTTGAAAAAATGAAAAATGAGGGACGCAAATTAAATATTGTTTCTAGGGGCGGCTCAATGCTTGTTGCATGGATGCAGCATAATTTAAAGGAATCCCCGTTATATGAATACTATGATGAAATTTTAGATATCCTTGCTGAATATGATGTAACCATTTCTCTTGGTGATGGAATGAGACCCGGTGCCTTTGAAGATGCAACAGATAGAGCCCAGATTGAAGAGCTAATTATTCTTGGAGAATTAACTGAGAGAGCCTGGGATAAGGGTGTACAGGTTATAGTAGAGGGTCCCGGCCATGTTCCTTTAAATAAAGTTAAACTTAATATGGAAATAGAAAAGGAATTATGTCATGGTGCACCATTTTATGTATTGGGACCACTTGTTAATGATATTTCGGCTGGTTATGATCATATTGCAGGAGCTATTGGCGGAGCCATTGCTGCATACAATGGTGCTGATTTTTTATGCTATGTTACACCGGCAGAGCATCTTAGATTACCGACAATTGATGATGTTAAAGAAGGTGTTATTGCTTCAAAATTAGCTGCTTTTTCTGCTGACTTGGCTAATGGAATGGATTATGCTATTAAACAGAATAGAAAAATAACAGAGGCAAGAAGAAATCTTGATTGGGATAATCAGATAAAATATTCTATTAATCCTGAAAAAGCAAAAAAATATAGAAGTGAATCTGAAATTGGTCAAGATGATGTGTGCACTATGTGTGGAGAATTTTGTGCAGTTAAACGATTAAATGATATTATAAAAGATAAAACCGATGGGCAGGTTTAGAACCTGCCCCTATAAACAAGAATATTTGTCATTATATTACTTGTCTTTTTCCGTTTCTGTTCCTAATATTTATCTTTGGAAAGGTGAGGACTGTTTACTCTGGGGAGCATAGACGCAACCCGATTTTCTTTCAGAGTTCCCCAGAGTAAATGTGTGAACCTTTGCATCATGATTATACTATTCTTATTCTTTTCCTTTCTTTCTTTTCTGCTCCATCACACAAGCAAATAAATGAGACGGCTGTGCTTTGTATGCCGCAAATAGGGTAAATGCACAGATGCTCATTATATTGCTTGTCTTCTTCCGCAGAAAAGGTGTGTACATTCACTGAACAAAAAATTGTGTAAGACCTGTTGTTATAACAACAGATTGACTTTCAATAATATCTGAAATAGTAGTGCTTACTTCAAGAATATATATATTTGTGCTAAGAGCAGATCCTGTATATACTATACTTGTATCTTCAGATGTTGTTTCCCATAATTCATTATTATTGGTATCCTTCAATACAATTTTATAGGTACCATCTGGATTAACATCATTATAAACAATATCAAAGTCCTCACTTGGAACACTCAAATTAGCAATATCAGGCTCCAAAAAATATAATTGAGGAACAATAATTTCATATGTATTCATTGATTTGCTGGTATTACCATCCTTTAATGATATCCTATAATAGTATGTATTGCCTGAAAGGATTGAATCAGTGTAAGTGCCATTTCTTGAAACAGGAACAGCTTTAATTTCAGTAAAATCATCTTCATTGCCTATAGATTTCTCAACAATGATCTCATCTCCTTCAATTGACTGAAAAGCATTCCAGCTTAATACTATTGCTCCCGCAGTAATGATTTCATCACCTTCATGAATATCCAATGAATCAACAAATAACTGCTGAGAAAAAAATGCACCTGTGTATAGATAAATACCAGCTATATCAGTATCTGGATCTAACAATGTACATGAAAATATTATTAAAGCAATAATGAATGGAAGAATAAAAATTTTTTTCATAAAAACTCCTTTTTAATATATTATAATGATTTTTTAAATAATTACAATATTCTCGGTTTTCCTCAGAAATAAAGACCACGAAAGAGGTATGTTTCCTCATAATAGAGGTATTGAAAAAAAAGAGCCTTTCTCCTATAAATAAGATACCAATTAACAAGGAGAAAGGCTATGGTAATAACACTCCCGACAGGAGTATTCACCATGAAAACTAAAAGATCAATAATTAAATTAAATGCCAAAAAATATCAAAAGTCAAGTAAAAAAGAAAAGCGAAAAATATTGGATGAAATAGTTGCTTCAACAGGATACAAAAAATATTATGCTGCAAAATTATTAAGAACTCATGATAGATATATAAAATATGATAATATCATATATAAATGTAATGTGGGCAAGACATCTGAAAATAGAAGGGGCAGAAAGAGTAAGTATCCTTCTTGTATTAATAATTATTTGTATGAGGTATGGAAAGAATCAGGGAGTATATCCTCTAAACATCTTGTAGTATATATAGAAGAGAACATAGAACATCTGATGAAAGGCAAAGCATTTTCAGACATAACAGAAGAAAATAAAGCATTATTACTTCAGATAAGGCATGCAACAATAGACAGAAGATTAAAGGAAAAAAGAGAAAGACATTACAGCAAACAGAAATATCGGGTAAACAGAGGAGTAAATCACATAAAGAAACTTATTCCTATTGAAAGACATGGAGATAGAAAAGTAAAGAAACCCGGATATATAGACATAGACCTTGTTCATCATTCAGGTGGTAATCCTTCAGGGGATTTTTCATACACTCTATCTTCGGTTGACGCATTAATTGATTGGGTATCATTAAGAATATTGAAGAATAAAGCGAGAGTGTGGACTTGTAATGCTGTTGATGATATAAGAACAAATTTACCCTTTGAAATGAAACATATACATTCGGATAATGGTGGTGAGTTTATAAATGAACATTTGTATCAATACACTCAAATAGAAGGAGCTAAGATAGGATTCACCAGATCAAGACCATATACCAAGAATGATAATCCTCTTGTAGAGTGCAAAAACTGGACAGTAGTAAGGCAATATGTGGGTTATAGGAGATATGATACTGAGAAAGAAATCAAAGTTCTCAGCAAACTATATAATCTTATTGAACTAAAACACAATCTCTTTGTTCCCTCAATGAAAACAATAGAAAAGAAATATATTAATGGAAAAGTACATAGAAAATATTCTACCAAATCACCGCTGAAAAGATTATTAGAATCATCATTTATTGATGAATCAACAAAAGATAAACTGATTGAATTAAAAAATTCCATTGATTTATTTGAATTAAATCGTAATATTAAATATTATCAGAAAAAACTGGATAAATGCTATTCTCGCAAAAGATATTAAAGGAGTTTCTCATGACTTTTCTCAATATCATTTCGTGGTCTTTTTTTTATGAGGAAAGACG
>JAUVJU010000010.1 GCA_030592285.1 Caldifarciminota bacterium | reverse complement strand
TTGCGGCAATCATTTTGATGTCCTGTAATCAGGAAGAAAATGCAAATACCACAAATATTGAAGAAACAAAAACACCTATTGTAACAAATGGAACGGAGGAGACAATGAAATTGGAATTTAATGAACCCCTTGCAATTTATGTTTGGCAGAATGAAGATGGTTCCAAAGAAGACACAATGATTATAAGATTCTATAAAGATGTTGCCCCTGGACATGTAGAGAATTTTATTACATTAACAGCAAAGAGAATGTATAATGGAAATAAAATATTTAGAGTAGTGCCTGGATTTGTTGTTCAAACAGGTAGTCCAACTGATGAAAATACAGGTGGACCCGGATATATGATTGATGCCGAATTTAATGAGATAAAGCATTTAAGGGGCACACTTGCAATGGCAAGATCTCAGGATCCCAATAGTGCCGGCTCACAGTATTATTTTGCATTCAAACCATTACCAAGTTTAGATAATAAATATACGGTATTTGGACAGATCATTGAGAATGTGGATCTGTTAGAGAAGATAAAAATAGGTGATTTCGTTAAAGAGATCAAGATTGTAGAAGCATCCGAATATTATGGCGAAAAATATAAAGAGATCATAGAAGAAAAAGATATTCATTAAAACATAAAGGGCATGTCAAATTCTTGCCATGCCCTTACGAATTTTCTATTCTCTTACAAAATATAGTAATCACAATTAAAGAAATCTTATTGATTTTATATTAATAATCATATATAATATATAAATTAATAAAATAAAGTTATTATGTAAAAATAGAAAAAATTACTTGTTGGTGGATGATTATGTATAATAATAAATATAAGAATAATTATTATATTTATATAAAAAAAATTATTGGAGGCAATGGTGAAAGAAATAAAAATTAAACATGTGGGAATTTTGGTATTATTATATTTATTTGTTCTTTTATTACCTTTAATAAGCACAATTATTGGTGCAAGATATCAGGTAATGATTAATTATAGAGAAAGTAAAAGTATGAGTGAAGCAAAGCAGATAAGAGAAAATGCTATGATTCTCACTTTAGCCATTGAGAAATCATTAATGCCAATGAACAATTATTTAATAACAGGTAAAATAACTGATAATGAACAATCTATAGTTGAAGAAAACATAAATAATGCATTATTATCATTAAGGGAGAGTATAAATAAATTATCGGACAATGAAGCAAAAAGTAATTTAATAGAATTATCAGATTCTATTGAGGCATCGGTATTATATATATTAGAATATGAATATAAAGTCTTAAGTAGTAATTTAAGGTACACAAAAGAAAAAAATGATGCTATGAAAATAATGGAAGAACATCTAAGTAGATATTCAAATAATTACAAACAGTTTAATGAAACACTTGATTTGGCTATTACAGAAGTGGTAAACAGAAAAAATGCAAGTATAGGAAGAAGTATTTTAATTGTTTTATTAATAAATGTGTTATTGATTGGTTTAATTATCCTTGTGCTTATTAAAACATTTATATATATTAAAAAATTCATCAATCAATTTGTTATATTTATGCAAAAAATGACAAAAGAAAAGCAATTTAATAATAGGATGAAGAAATTTAAAATTAGAGAGATTGATATTATTATTGATTTAATAAATAAATTTGTTGAAGAAATAAAAATGATATTATCTGAATTCAATATATCTTCAATTGATCTTGCTACATTTTCCGAACAGCTTGCTGCCTCTTCGCAGGAGGTGTCATCTGCAACAGAAGAAGTTTCTGCTTCAACTGAAAACATTACAAGCGATGTTATGCTTTTAAAGGATTATACAGATAATATGAATAAAACAGTTGAACAGATAAATGCAGTTATGGATAACACAGTGAAATTTCTTGATAAGGCGAAAAATGTCAATGAGGACTTTATGGGTCTTATGAAAAATGAAACAACAATGATAAAAAACAGTACAGATAATTTCGAAGGAATGCAGCTTTCTGTAGAAAATATCAAACTATTTATTGACGAATTCATTGGACAAGTTAAGAACATTCAGGAAAGTGTTATTAGTATCAAAAAAGTACATAAAAAAATAGAATTACTTTCACTTAATGCAGCAATTGAAGCAGCAAGAGCAGGCAAGGAAGGCGGCGGTTTTGCTGTTATTGCAGAAGAAATAAGATCCCTTTCATCAAGAAGTTCGGATGCATCAAAGGATATTGAAACAATTATGGATGGAGTTATTGACAATATCAGGAAATTGCATGGTTTAATAAATGAATCACTTGAAGGATTTAAATCAATAAGAGAGGATTGGTCAAAGGTATCAGATATTTCAGTTAAGGTAGCTACTGAGTCCGAAAAATCATATAATGAAACCAATAATCTTACAAATGGTATTGGGCAGATAGAATCACAATTTACTGAACTAAAGAAAATATTTAAGGAAATCAAACTGAGAATAGATAATGTGGTAGCATCCTCTGAGCAAATATCATCCTCAAATGAAGAAATTACATCTCAAATGGAGGAATTAACATCATCTTCACAGGAATTGGCTGAAAAGGCACAAAGCATTAAGGGCTTTGTAGATAGTTTTAAAGTTTAAAATACGAGGTAATAAATGATAATTAAAGGTATAAATGATGTACCAACAGCAGAAGTAAATGGAGATAATATTAAGGATGTTAAAAAGCAGGTGCTTATTGGAAAGGATGATGGCTCTGATAAAATGATTATGCGGCTTTTTACCGTACAGGCAGGAGGCAATACTCCATTACATACACATGATTTTGAGCATCTTGTTAAGATTGAGAAAGGAAGTGGTATTGTGATTGATTCAGAGGGGGAACATAAAATTGAGCCAGGAATGGTTATTTATGTTAAGCCCAATGAGATTCATCAGTTTAAGAATAACTCTAATGAGGAATTGCAGTTTACCTGTACAATACTTGCTTAGAAGAAATTATCCTACTCCCTCACACAAATAAAGATTGCATATTCCGAGTAATCTGAGGTACATTCCGATAATTTGAGGATTGCATATTTTGAGTAATACAAAAAATATGTTAAACGCGAATCAATCTTGATGTCTTTTCCTTTTTTTCTTTTCATTTCTTTCCTTCTTATCTTTCCCACTCCGTCACACAACCAAATAAATGAGCTGCTGCGAGTATAGTAAGTACCAATTGTATCACAGTTGCATATTCCGAGTAATTCGAGGAATATGTTATGCAAAACTTTTTTATCTTTTCTACTCCGTCACACAAGTAAACGGATGAACTGCTGCGAGCAGGAAGCATACAAAGTGGTTATCGCAGATGCTCATCCTCTTTCTTGTCCTTCTCCGCAGAAAAGATATATTAAGAACAGTTATTAACTTTGTATCTTGACAATCTTTATTTTTAAGTTATATTATTCAAGAATTTAAATAGTAAGAATATTTATAGATAAGAGAGGCATAAATGGCAAAGAAAATTAGTAAAAAGAAAAGACAAACTAAAAAGAAAAAGGTGAATTCAATAAAACTTATTGATGGATCTCTAAATGATGAATTCGCATTGCTTGAAGATGATAAGATTAAGCATAGTAATGAAAAAGAGAAGATGGAAGCTGATATTAAGAATCTAAGTGATGAAATAGCTGTTCTTAAAGATAGTTTATTAAGGAAAGCAGCTGATTTTGAGAATTCAAAAAAGATAATGAAAAAGGAAATGGATTCTCAGATCAAAACTTATGCAGAAAATATTTTCACAGAAATAATTGATATACTTGATAATTTTGATAGAGCAATTGAACATTTTGAAAATACAGATAATAATGCAGAAATCCTTAAGGGTATCAAACTAATTGATAAAAATTTCCATGAATTACTTGATAAATTTGAAATAAAAACCTTTTCCTCAATGAATAAGAAATTTGATCCTACTCATCATGAAGCAATATCAGTGAAAAATGATAATAGCAAGAAGGATGGAATTATATTGGAGGAATTGGTAAAAGGATATACATTTAGGAAAAAAACATTAAGACCGGCAAAGGTGATTGTAAATCAAATAATTGAAGAAGAACATGATTAAAAAAAATATCGGAGGTAAATAATGTCAAAAGAGAAAATTATAGGCATTGATCTAGGAACAACTAATTCATGTGTTGCTATTATGGTTAATGGTGAACCAGTTGTGATTCCTAATCAGGATGGAGATAGAACAACGCCATCTGTAGTAGGATTTCAGAAGGGAAAAGAGAAACTTGTAGGTAATATGGCAAAGCGTCAACAAGTTACAAATCCTGAAAGTACGGTATATTCTATAAAGAGATTTATGGGAAGAAGATATAAAGAAGTTCCTGAAGAACAGAAGCTTGTTCCTTATAAGATTGAAGAGGGACAAAATGGAGATGTAAGAATAAATATTGAAGGCAAATTATATTCTCCACCGGAAATTTCTGCAATGACTCTGCAATATTTAAAAAAGGCTGCAGAGGATTATATTGGAGAAGAAATAACAAAAGCAGTTATTACAACACCTGCATATTTCAATGATTCACAGAGGCAGGCAACAAAAGATGCCGGTAAAATAGCAGGTCTTGAAGTAATGCGTATAATCAATGAACCAACAGCTGCTTCTCTTTCCTATGGACTTGATAAAAAAACAAATGAAAAAATTGCTGTATATGATTTGGGCGGTGGAACATTTGATATATCAATTCTTGAAATTGGTGATGGTGTGTTTGAGGTTTTATCAACAAATGGTAATACACATCTTGGTGGAGACAATTTTGATGAAAGAATTGTACATTATCTTGCAGATGAATTTAAAAAAGATAATGGGATTGATTTACGAAATGATAAGACCGCATTACAGAGATTAAGAGAGGCAAGTGAAAAAGCAAAGAAAGAACTTTCAACTAAAATGGAAACAAATATAAATCTTCCATTTATTACAGCAGATCAGAATGGACCAAAACATCTGGAAGTAACAATGACAAGAGCGAAACTTGAAATGCTTGTAGAAGATCTTCTTAATGGAACAATAGCTCCATGTGAAAAGGCAATTAAGGATGCTAAGATTGATATAAGTGAAATAGATGAAGTAGTGCTTGTAGGTGGTATGACAAGAATGCCATCCGTACAGAAATTGGTAAATGAAGTATTTAAAAAAGAACCGCATAAAGGAATCAATCCTGATGAAGTTGTTGCTATTGGTGCTGCAATTCAAGGCGGCGTACTTGCTGGTGATGTTAAGGATGTATTACTTCTTGATGTAACACCATTATCTTTGGGTATTGAAACATTAGGTGGAGTAATGACAAAGATTATTGAGAGCAATACTACAATCCCGGTAAAGAAACAGCAGGTATTTTCTACTGCAGCTGATAATCAAACTGCTGTGACAATACATATTCTTCAGGGAGAAAGGGAAATGGCTGCTGATAATAAAACCCTTGGAAAGTTTGAATTGATCGGTATTCCTCCAGCACCAAGAGGTATTCCGCAAATAGAAGTATCATTTGATATTGATGCTGATGGTATACTGCATGTACATGCAAAAGACAATGCAACAGGCAAAGAACAATCCATTAAAATTACTGCATCAAGCGGATTATCGGATGATGAAATTGAAAAGATGATAAGTGAAGCAAAACAGAATGAGGAAGAAGATAAGAAAAAGAAGGATCTTGTTCAGGTAAGAAATGAAGCTGATCAATTTATATATTCATCTGAGAAATTTATAAAGGAAAGCGGAGATAAGGTTAATGAAGCACTTATAACTGATGTAAAGAAAGCAGTTAAGAATCTTAAAGACATAATGCTTACAGATAATACTGAAGACATTAAAAGTAGACTTGAAGATCTTAAGCAGAAATTCTATAAAGTATCAAGCGATATTTATAAACAGTCATCTGAAGAAAAAGAAACAGCAGAGCAGTACTCAGGGAAAACACAGGATACGGAAAATCAGGAGAATGTTAAAGAAGATATTGCAGAAGAAGCTGATTTTGAAGTTGTTGATGAAGATGAAACAAATGAAGATAAAAAATAAGTAAAGGGGGATTATCCCCCTTTACTTTGTAAAAGTATGCCAGATAAAGATTATTATAAAACACTAAACATTGAGCGAAATGCGTCTCCTGATGAGATAAAGAAAGCATATCGTAAATTAGCAAAGAAATATCATCCTGATTTGAATCAGGACAAAAAAGAAGAAGCAGCAGAGAAATTCAAAGAGATTTCGGAAGCATATGAGGTTCTTGCAGATCCACAGAAAAAGAAAATATTTGATACTTATGGATATGAGGGGGTTTCACAGCAATTTGGTAAAAATGGATTTTCATGGAACAATTTTAGTCATATGGATGATATTAGTGATATTCTTAGTGGTATGTTTAGCGGAGGCGGTGGCGGCGGCGGTTCATCAATATTTGATATGTTTTTTGGAGGCAGCAGAGGAAATCAGCAGAGAAGAGTAAATAGAGGAAGTGATTTGAATATTACAATAGATCTAACCCTAAAAGAAATGTATTCGGGTATCTCTAAAACACTAAAGTATAAAAGATTTGAGAAATGTTATGAATGTAATGGTTCAGGGGCAAAATCATCAAGGGATATTGAAACATGTCCTGAATGTAATGGTGCTGGACAGAGACAATATAAAAAGCAATCCATATTTGGAACAATGATCAATGTTGGTGTGTGCCAAAGATGTAATGGTACCGGGAAAATCATTAAAAAGAAATGTCCAAAATGTCATGGCGATGGAAGAGTTAAATCGGAGCATAAATTAACAATTGATATACCTCCAGGAGTTATGAATAATTCCTTTATGGTAAAGGAAGGAAATGGAAATGCTCCTAAACACAAGGGTATTAACGGTGATTTGAGGATAATCTTCAGAGCATTACTTGATAATAATTTTATCAGAGAAGGGGATGATCTACACATAGAAAGAAGTATAAATTACCCTGATGCTGTCCTGGGAACTAATATCCCAATAGATACAATTGATGGTCATAAAGTAAAATTAAAGATCCCATCAGGCACAGAAAGCGGTAAAATATTTGTATTAAAAGGCAAAGGAATGTCCCGTTTACATTCATCACAATTTGGGAATCTATATGTAAGAATTAAAGTAATTATTCCTAAACGCATTAATAAAGAAGCTAAGGGCTTACTTATTAAATTGCGTGATTCATTAGAAAAAAAACAATGAGACCTGTTTTCTATTGCTTAAAACAGAATGGAAAATATATTTTTGATAAAAATGAAAAACATCATATAAATGTATTAAGGATCAATCTCCCATCCAGCATTTTTTTCACAACAGGTGATGGCGTGCTTTATAAAGGTGAAGTTGATTCTAAGTATAATATATTATCACATAGAATAGTTAAGGAAACCAGTAATGAATTTATTAATATGTTTTTTGGAATATGTGAAAAAGGAAGAATGAAATATATACTTGAAAAATGTACTGAACTTGGGGTGAAATCATTTACACCATTATTCACAGATAATAGTGAGAAATTTCAATTCAAACAGGATAGAGCAAATAGTATCATTCGTTCAGCAATTAAACAGAGCAAACGATTTATTGTCCCTGCTTATAATGAAGCAATGAATATATTTGATATTGAATCAACAATTATTAAAAATTCCTTTTTTGGTTCAATTGATAATAATTCAAATAAAATATGCATTGATAAAAAAGAAATAAATATATTTGTAGGTCCGCCATCGGGTTTTTCACATAAAGAGGAAGAATTTCTTATTGAAAGAGGAGCAAGAGGCTTTCATTTGGATACAGGAGTTCTAAGAACAGAAACATTCTGTGTTTCTGTTGTATCAATACTTCATTATTTAAAGGGAGATTAGTGTGGAACAATGCATATTCTGTAAAATGGTTAATAATGAAATTCCGGTACATAAAATCTATGAAAGTGAAAATGTGATTGCTTTTAATGATATTAATCCGCAGGCACCTGTTCATTGTTTGATCATTCCAAAAAAACATATTGTATCAGCAGATTTTTTGAAAGAAGAAGATTCACATATTCTTATAGAAGTATTTAAAGCAATAAAAACCATTGCAAAGGAAAGGAATCTTTCGGAAAATGGTTATAGAATTGTAACAAATCATGGAGAAAGAGCCGGACAGTCCGTATTTCATCTGCATTTTCATTTACTTGGCGGCAGAAATATGAAATGGCCTCCAGGATGAAATAATTTCTTATTATTTAATGAAAAGTACAATTTCTGCGTAATTTACAATAATTTTACAAAAATATAATTCCTAAATAGAACAATATAGTAGCTTAAGCAATTACTAATAGCATAATGATTGCTTATACATTGACAAATATGATAGAACTTAGTATTATTTAACTATATAATACTAATTAAGTGGGAATATTTATGAAGTATATAAACTCTATAAGAACAAATTTATTTATTTTATCTTTTCTATTTGTATTTATTAATACAAATTGTATTATGCCACTCTACTCTCCTAAGGTTGCAAAAGCAGGTAAAATGTATTTAGGAGCTGGAGTATATGAAGAATTATATCATGCTGATTTGAAGAAACCATTTTTATTATATAGCTCTCTATTTTTTAGATATGGATTACCAAAGGGATTTGATATAGGATTTGATATTAAATCAACATTTATAGCTCCCAACTTAATATCAATTAATGTAAGAAAGCAATTTGATTTTAAAAATACTCCTTTTCAATCTATCACCTATGATATTGGGTATGGTTTTGGTTTTTTAAACAGAATGTATTTTATGAATATTAGCACAATAAGAGATAAATGGGCATTAACAGTAGGATATGGAAGATATATCTATCAACATATGTTTGTCATGGATGATAGAATTTATATCTATGTTAATAATGATTTTCTTATAAAGTTTTCATATCAATTAACAGATAAAAGACGAAATACAATTGTATTTATTTATTACAAGGCAGTTCAAGAATTTACAACAGGAGGATTTGGATATTCTTTTCCTGCAATAAATGATTATTTTCAATTAAATGGTTGGCAATATAAACAGATTGGTATTGGAGCAAGTGTATATTTTGATATATTATAAGTATGTTATTGACAATAAAATCTTATTTTATATAATCATTACGGGCAGACGACCGATTGCGGGTAGAAATACCTGAGGAAAGTCCGAACTCCACAGGACATGGCGCCGGGTAATTCCCGGGAGGTGAAAACCTATGGAAAGTGCAACAGAAAATACACAGCCCATTGGGCAATGGTGAAAAAGTGAGGTAAGAGCTCACTCAAAGATCGAGTAATCGGTTTTTGTGGTAAACCCCGCCTGGAGCAAGACCAAACAGGAATCTGCTTGTCCGGCATATGATTTCGGGTAGGTCGCTTGAGGTAATTGGTAACAATTATCCCAGATAGATGATCGGTTAAACAGAATTCGGCTTATGTCTGCCCTAAAAATAACATTAAAGGAGAGTTCATGTCTTTATTTATTAATCATTTAAATGAACACATTGGTGAAGAAGTAGAAATAAGGGGCTGGGTATATAATAAAAGGTCAAGCGGGAAGATATCATTTCTCCTTCTAAGAGATGGTACTGGTATTGTGCAATGTATTATATTTCATCCGGATGCAAATGAAGAAATAATAAAGGTATTTGAAACATTAACAATAGAATCTGGTGTAATAGTTAAAGGAAAAATAAAAAAAGATAAGAGATCTTCAATTGGAGTAGAAATTGATATTATTAGTATAATTAAAATATCTGATTCAGATGATTATCCCATTACACCAAAAGAGCATGGACCATCATTTCTACTTGATAATAGGCATTTATGGTTAAGATCAAAAAAACAGAATGCAATAATGAATATTCGCTCGGATGTGATATTCTATGCAAGACAATTTTTTCAGGAAAGGGAATTTTTATGCATAGATGCACCCATTTTTACACCTGCTGCATGTGAGGGAACAACAACATTATTTGAAACAAAATATTATGATGATAAGGTGTATCTCACTCAGTCAGGACAATTATATATGGAAGCGGCTGCTCTTGCATATTCAAAGGTTTATTGTTTCGGACCATCATTTAGAGCAGAGAAATCAAAGACAAGACGGCATCTTACAGAGTTTTGGCAATTAGAGCCGGAAGTAGCCTTTATGAATCTTGATGAAGATATGGAACTTGCTGAGGATATGATTGTCTATATTACTGAGAATGTACTGAATAAAAGAGAACAGGAATTCAAGGATCTTGAAAGGGATATTGAACCATTAAAGAAGATCAAAAAACCATTTTATAGATTAACATACACAGAGGCAGTGGATATTTTGCATGAAAATGGTTTTGATGACTTTAAATGGGGTGATGATTTTGGTGCTCCGCATGAGACAGTGATATCAAATAAATATGATAAACCAGTTTTCATACATAGATATCCTTCAAAAATAAAGGCATTTTATATGAAGAGAGACCCCAAAAATGATGAATTAGCATTGGGTTTTGATATGATCGCACCTGAGGGTTATGGAGAGACCATTGGTGGAGGGCAGAGAGAAGATGATCATGATACACTTGTAAAGCGTATTAAGGAACACAATCTTCCAATGGAAGCATTTACATGGTATCTTGATTTGAGAAAATATGGTTCGGTGCCGCATGCCGGCTTTGGACTTGGTCTTGAAAGGTTTGTGCAATGGTTGACATTGAGAAATCATTTAAGAGAAACAATCCCATTCCCAAGAATGATGGATAGGAAGATGCCGTAGGAATAAAGAGGTACGCTAGTTTCTGGTACGCTGAGTACGCTAATTAAGATAAGATAAAAGAGGTACGCTAGTTTCTGGTACGCTGAGTACGCTAATTAAGATAAGATAAAAGATGTACGCTGGTTTCTGGTACGCTGAGTATGCTAGTAAAGAAAGAATAATATTAAGATGCAAAGGTTCAATATATTCCTTTAATTACTCAGAATGTACATTTACTCTGGGGAACTCTGAAAGAAGTATTGGGATATAAGAATATTAATTAACTTATTCCTGTTTAATACATTCCTCGAATTACTCAGAATGTACCTCACCTTTCCAAAGAAAAAGATTAGGAACAGAAGCCGAAGAAGATAATCAAAACAATGTATGGGTTAAAATATTAATAATTTTTTAACATTTTATTCACATTAAATTAACTATTATTCATTATATTTATAATAACGATTTTAGAGGCGGATTTAGTTGAAAAATTTATTCAAAATTGCTATTGAATAAAATACTAAATATTATATTATATATAGTTAATATTAAATAAATTTTAAACATGGAGGATAAATGAAAAAACTTTTCTCTTTAACAATTTTAATGATAGTATTCGTGTTTGCATTTTCTTTGCAAATCAATGAATTTGTCATTACAGGTTCAAGTGGCTGGGAAGAAGTAGAATTCTATAATGAAACAGGCAGTTCAATTGAACTTTCCGATTATGGATTCAGGATTGTTGGCGGAGCTGGATCGGATTCAGTATCTTTACCATCAGGTGCATTGGCTGCAGGTGCCTATGTTTCTTATACACCAACTGCACTGGGTCTTAGTCTTACTTTCTCAAATAGTGGTATGATATTTTCATTATTTAATGCATCAGCAATGATTGATGTTGTGGGTTATGGAACCTATGGTCCTGCCCCTGCACCTATTTATAATTGGTCAGCAGCAAGGGTAGCTTCAACTGGTGATAATGCTGTGGATTTTAATATTGATGATACCCCTACAATGGGAAGTGCTAATAATGCAGCAGCAACTGCATTAGGTACAGGTTCAGTATTCTTTAATGAATGTTATCCTGATTCCAACAATGGATTTGCAGATCAATTTATTGAACTGTATAATAGTTCAGGAACAGGAGTGGACATTAGTGATTGGATGATCATGTGCGGCGATGATTATTACTTTGCAGGCGGAACAATTATTCCCGGTAATGGTTATGTTGTTGTTAATAATCCGGACTTTCCAACATATTTTTATTTGGACCAGGATAAGGATCATTTATATCTTTTTGATAATAATTTCCACCGTCTTGATCAATTTGGATGGGAAGATTGCCCGGATGGTCAATCATTTTCCGTTAGACCTAATGGAGTAAGAACAACATTTGATGGATGGAGCACAGCAACCTCTCCTGATTTTGAATTTTATACACCAACATCCGGAGCAGTAAATCCTGTTATTGAGACATTAAACAAAGAGGCATTTACAAATATTTCTGTTAGATCAATTCCTAATGTTGGCATTGAAATTTTATCAAATGGTAATAATGGTGAAGTAAGTATTATGGATGTTACAGGAAGAACCATTTATAGAACACATATGAAAAACATGATATTCACAACAAAAGCAGGTGTATATTTTGTTAATGTAAACACCTCAGATTTTAATGAAAATTATAAGATTGAGGTAATTAAATAGGAGTTAAAAATGAAACGCTCTATTTTCTTATTTATTATATTTATAATGGCTTTGGGAATATCTTCCCAAACGCTATTTTTCAATGAAATTGTTTATGATACACCGGGAGGTGATACAAATACATTTATTGAACTTAAAGGAAGTCCCGGTATGATCCTTGATTCATTCTATATAATAGGAATAAATGGCAATGGTGGTGCTGTTTATGCAACAATTCCATTACTTGGTTATGCAATGCCTGCTGATTCATATTTTGTTATTGGTCAGGCAGCAACAGTGCCAAATGTTGATTTAATAAATGTAAATGTAAATTTACAGAATGGTGCTGATAATATTATTATTATTAGTGATTTTAGCGGAGTGATTGATACTATTGATGCAGTTGGCTATGGTTATTTTAATACAGAGATATTTGTCGGAGAGGGTGTGCCTACCTATGATGTAAATGGAATACCTTTAGCACGATATGGACCCATTGATTACAATAATAATTATTGGGATTATACTGCTTTTAAGAATAGGACTCCCGGATATACAAATCCATTAAGAATACCTGCTACTATATATGAAATACAAAACTCAGCAGATGTATCTCCGCTTGAGGACTCAACAGTTTATGTTTCTGGCATTGTAACAGCGGTATTCCCATCTGTAAATCTCTGTTTTATACAAAGTGGATCAGGTGTCTATAATGGTATTGCAGTTGAAGGAGATATGAGATTAGACAGTATGAATATAAATGATACAATATATATTTATGCTGGCTTTGTTTATGAGGACTGGGACAGAACAACAATCATGTATCCAATAACAGGCAATGCAAGTACAGGGGCAACTGCTGTTTCAACTATAGTTCCACTTGATAGTATTGGTGAATCATATGAAGGACAATTGATCACAGTAAATAATGTGATCATTACCGATACATTGGGTAATGGTGAATTAGAAATAATGGATCTGGATTCAAATTTCAGTAGAATTGATGATTATGGAACATATACTGCTCCTATTATTGGTGATAAATTTGCATCAATAACCGGTGTGCTTGAATATACATATGGTGCTTTTAAGATAGAACCACGTGATAATAATGACCTTGTGTATGCATATTTACTTTCAGGAACAATTGGACTATCCGATAATCCAGCTGATTCTTCAGGCACAGAGGTCTTTTTTGTTGAAGCAGGAATAACTGATTCAACAGATGCATCTGGTTATTATGAATTTGATTTTGTACCTGAAGGTTCATACACTCTTATTCTAAATCATGCGGGATATGATCCCGATACAATTTATGCTGTATTTACAGGAGCAGAAACATTTAATGAAACCTTAAATGCAATAGCAACATATACCGTATCCGGTATAGTAGGATTATCGGATGCACCTGCTGATTCAAGCGGCAGTATTGTAGAAATAAGTGAACTTGCAGTGGTAGATACAACAAATGCATCGGGCTATTATGAATTTACAGGAATTAATGATGGAGCATATACATTTATCTTTACTCATACCGACTATGTACCTGATACTATTATTGATACTGTGAATGGAAGTAATTTGAATATTAATGTAACACTTCTTGATCTTTCAGGAATAGATGATATAGAAACACTAAACCTACCAATACTATCATCATTCACAAATAGAAATGGTATTATAAGTTTTATATTTAATAAGCAGTCAAATGAGACAGCAAAGATCAATATATTTGATATTACAGGGCGAAATATTATTAATAGAAATATTACAGGAGAACCCGGTATATATGAAATGAGTATAAATCATAGATTAAGTAAAGGTATATATTTCATGAATATTGATTATTTTGATGGAACAATTACAAGGAAATTTGTAATAATTGATTAAACATAGGGACGGTCGTCTATTTTGTCCACAAATTAAGAATTATTGCTTTAAGCATTGATTTGTGGACAAAATGGACGACCGTCCCTTTTTATTTTTTCTTAATCTTTCTTATGATTTACAAAATGGACGACCGTCCCTAATTTCTTTTCCCTCTATTATTGACTTTATATTTTAATATGTTAGTATAATTAACTTGTAAAGTTAAATATTTTATAATAGGAGGTCTTAATGACAAATATAAGCAGTAAAAATGTACATGAAGTTATTGGCAAATACATGTTAGCAGATGGCATGGATATTGTCCTTGATTTTGAGAAATCACATGGTTCATTTCTCTATGATTCAAAATATGAAAAGGAATATTTAGATTTCTTTACATTTTTTGCATCATTTCCCATTGGTTTTAATCATCCAAGATTAATGAAAGATGAGTTTCTTAAAAAGATTGGTTACTGTGCAATACACAAACCATCAAATTCGGATATTTATACAAAGGAAATGGCTGAATTTGTTGAAACATTTGGTACCATTGCAAAACCCGATTATATGAAATATTTATTTTTCGTTTCAGGTGGTGGACTTGCTGTAGAGAATGCAATGAAGGCAGCATTTGACTGGAAGGTCAGAAAGAATATTAAAGCAGGTAAAGGCGAAAAAGGATCAAAAATAATTCATTTTCAAAAGGCATTTCATGGAAGAACAGGATATACATTATCAGTAACAAATACATTTGACCCAAGAAAAACACAGTATTTTCCTCTGTTTGACTGGCCAAGAATTGATACGCCGTATCTTCAGTTTCCAGTGAATGAACAGGAAATTGAGAGAGTGAAAAAGGCAGAAGAAATTGCATTGAATCAAATTAATGATGCAATAAAAGAATATGGGGATGATATTGCAGGTCTTCTTATGGAGCCAATACAGGGAGAAGGCGGAGATAATCATTATAGAAAGGAATTTGTACAGGCACTTAGAAAAATTACCCTTGAAAATGATATTCTCTTAATTGCAGATGAAGTACAGACAGGAATGGGCTTAACAGGTAAGTTCTGGGCAATGGAACATTATGATGTTGAACCGGACATTATTTGTTTTGGTAAAAAGGCACAGATCTGTGGAATCATGGCAAGTGCTAGATTGGATGAAGTTGAGAACAATGTATTTGTAGAATCATCAAGGATCAATTCCACATGGGGTGGTAATTATATTGATATGGTAAGAGCAACAGAGATCCTTAAAGTAATTAAGGATGATAATCTTGTTGAAAATGCAGCTACTATAGGTGAATATATTCTTGAAAAAATGATAAATATCAAAAGTGATAAAATAAGCAATATAAGAGGTAAGGGATTAATGATTGCATTTGATATGGCAGATACGAAAAAACGAGGTGAATTATACTCCATACTATTTAAGAATGGTTTATTTGCAATAATTTGTGGACAGAAGAGTATTAGATTCAGACCACCTCTTAATATTTCAAAGGAAGAGGCAGACAAAGCAGTAGAGATTATTGAAAAATCATTAAAGGAGTTTTAATAATTGAGTAGAATAACAAAAATTTATTTGATTGTTTTATCTTTTATTATGATAACCGGATGTTTTGAATATCGGGTTGATACAACATTTTCAGAAGATAAGTGCAGTATAGATCAGAAAATAATAATTGATAAAAACACATTCAATATAAATGCAGAAGATATTAAAAAAGATATTAAAGATGAATCAATGATCATTGAAGAGACAGATGATTTAATTATTCTAAAAAAGCACATTGAAATTATATCAGATGATTACAATACTAATGGTATAACCGTCAGCAAAACGGCAGGCGGTTATACTGTTATATTTAATCCATATAAAATGTCTAAACAGGATAGTCCTATGGAGAATATATCATTAAATAATAATTTTATATTTGCTGTTAATATCAAGGATGGTGAAGTAATTTCACATAATGGTGATTTAGAAAAGGGTGATACTATTTATTTCAATATGCCTTATAATAGTCAAAAAACTGCTTTTTTACCGGAATTAAAAATAAGAATATCAAAAATGAACATAAAATCATATATTATTGCTTTTGCAGCAATTATTATTCTTATGCTTGCAATTTTTATACTAAAATCCAGGGATAGTAAATGAAAATAGCATCAATGTTTTTTGAAACAAAAAAGGAAATGCCTAAAGATGCGGAAATGATAAGTCATAAATTGCTGATCAAGGGAGGATATGTCTCATTATCATCATCAGGTGTATATGCATATTTACCATTATTTCTAAGGGTATATAAAAAAGTTGAAAAAATAATAATTGAAGAAATGGATAGAATAGGTGGACAGCAATTGCTGCTTCCTGTTCTTACACCAAAAGAACTATGGGATGAAACAGGTAGATGGAATGACTTTGGCAGTGAAATGTTTCGCCTTAAAGACAGGAAGGATAGGGATTATGCATTATGTCCCACTCATGAGGAAGTGATCACTGATATTGCAAGAAAAAGTATAAGATCATATAAGCAATTACCACAAATATGGTATCAGATACAAACAAAATTTCGGGACGAACCAAGACCAAGAAGTGGTTTATTAAGAGTCAGACAATTTGAAATGAAGGACTCATATTCATTAGACACAAATACAAGTAATTTAGAAAGGGCATATAATAAACATAGAGAAGCATATATAAGAATGTTCAAAAGATTAGGTATTGATCTAACAATTGTTGAAGCAGCAAGCGGACTTATGGGCGGAGCAAAATCAGAAGAATTTATGGCAATATCAGATAGCGGAGAAGATAGGATTGCTCTATGCAATAAATGTGATTATTCTTCAAATATGGAAGTTGCTGATACAAAAAGTAATGATTATAACTTTGAAGATAGTGAACTTAAAGAAATACACACTCCTGTTAAAGGTGATGTTGAAACAGTTAGTGATTATTTAAATGAAGATAGGAAACGATTTATAAAATCAATATTGATCATAACTGATAATAAACCTGTTTTTCTCCTTGTACCTGGAGAAAGGGATATTGAAGAAAAAAAGATTGAATTAATATTTGGTGAAAAATTCAGATATGCTAATGATAAGGAAATTAATCAGTACACAGGTGCAGATAAAGGATACATTTCTCCCATTAATCTGGATATTAAGGTTTATGCAGATACTTCATTAAAAGATGCAAAAGGAATGATATCAGGTGCAAATAAAAATGATTTTCATATAAAGGGTATCAATATTAAGAGAGATATGAAAGATATTGAATTTGTAAATATAAAAACAGTTAGAGAAAATGATAATTGCCCTGTTTGTGATAGTGGAAAACTTTTAATAAAGAAATGTATTGAAATTGGACATATATTTCAATTGGGAACAAAATACTCTGCATCAATGAAGGCAATGTATTTGGATAATAATGGTAAAGAAAAACCAATAGTAATGGGTTCATATGGTATTGGGCTTGGCAGGGTTATAAGTACTATTATTGAACAGCATAATGATGAAAATGGAATTATCTGGCCTATTAGCATTGCTCCTTTCAGCATTATAATTATTCCTTTGAATATTAAGAATGAAAAGATCATGAATAAGGCAGAGGAACTGTATGCCTTGCTTAAGAAGGATCATGAAGTGATGTTAGATGACCGTGATTTAAGGGCTGGCAATAAATTTAAAGATGCTGATCTAACAGGTATTCCTGTAAGAATAATAATTGGAAAGAAATTTATTGAAACAAATGAAATAGAAATTAGCATAAGAAATTCTACTGAGAAAATTACTGTTAAGCCAACTGATCTACTTAATGTAGTTAATGAAATCATTGAGGATAAAAAAGGATTATGCAAAATTGATTAGCAGAAAAGATAGAATTAAAGAAACAGCATATTTTTTAATTCAAAGAGGAGATTTTGAAAATAAAAAAATAAGCATAAAAGATATTGAAATAACTGGAAATAATAATATAATAGTAAAAGTATATTTGACCGGAGAAAACGATATTAATATAAATGATTGTGCGAATTTTCATAGAGAATTCATGTTGTTGTTAACCGTAGAAGAATTGTGGGATGATCAGATTCATCTTGAAGTTTCTTCACTAGGTATATCTGATTAAGTAGGAGGTTCTGTGGACTCAAGAGAAATTATTGATTCGCTTATTGACATTGAGCAGGCAAAGAGTATAGACAAACAGGCAGTTATAGATGTAATTGTTGAAGGGCTAGAAAAGGCATGTATTAAGCAATTTGGAAAAGATGGGAAATATATTATTACTGTTAATGAATCTACAGGTGAGATATCAATAACAAGAATAATTATGGTTGTTAAGAATGTTAGCGATGAAAAATATGAAATCGGTATAGAAGAAGCAAAAGAAATTGATGATACAATTAAAACAGGAGATGAGCTTGAAGAAGAATTGAGAATCAATGATTTTGGCAGATTAGCAATAAATGCAATGAAACAGCATATTACAAGTGAATTATTGAAACAGGAAAGGGTATCTCTTTTTAATGATTTTTCTGATAAAATTGATTCACTGGTAAATGGTTCTGTGAAAAAAATAAATAGAAGAATGGTGTTTATTAATTTAAATCGTCTTGAAGCAATTATGCCAATAGAAGAAACAATTCCAGGCGAAAGATATCGTCTTGGACAATTAATAAAGGCAGTTGTTATAGAAGTGAGACAGGATAAAGGAGATCCAAGAGTTATTTTATCAAGAAAGTCCGATAAATTTTTGAGATGTCTTTTGGAATTTGAGGTTCCTGAAATTGAAGAGGGCTCTGTTGTAATAAAAGGTATATCCAGAGTTCCCGGTTTAAAATCAAAAATTGCTGTTATGTCAACCGATGATAAGATTGATCCGGTAGGTGCATGTGTTGGAGTAAAGGGTTCTCGTATAAGAACTATTATAAAGGAATTGAATAATGAACATATTGATATAATTCAATGGAGTTATGATCCGATTATTTTTACTCAGAGAGTTATTTCTCCAGGTGTTGTTATAAGAGCATTTAAAAATGATGAAGAAAAATCAATGAAACTTGTTGTTAAGGATGAATCATATGATAGAGCAATAGGTAGAGAAAACATCAATGTTAAATTGGCTTCTGAACTTACAGGATGGGAAATTGAGGTTATTAATGATTCCAGCTTTAAGGAATCAGAAAGAAGTGATGAAATGAATCCTATTTTTAAGATTTCAGGAATTACTGAAAACATAAAAGAAAAATTAATTGAGAATGGATTTGAAACACCTGAAGATGTAATTGAGGGTGGGGAAAAGGCATTATCAAAGATTAGCGGTATAGGAAGTAAAAAGATCAAGAAGATCCTTGAATCTATAAATGATTACATTGAGTCACACAAAGGAGAATAATCCAGTATGGAGAAAATGAGAATTTGTGATTGTGCAAAAAAAATAAATGTGAAATCTTCAGAATTAATTAAATTTTTTAATAAAAAATATTCTGCCGGATTAAATCCTAAGGGCTACAGTAAAACAATTGATAAGAAATGGTGTAATGAAGCATCAAAACATTTTGAAACAAAAAATTTAAAGAAGAAAAAGAATGAAAAGGAAGATGTACCTGAAGAAGAGAAAGCACCAAAAAGATTGATACGGAGAATAATTAGAAAAAAGAAACCTGTTAAAGATAAGATTAAAAAAGATATTAAATTGGAAGATGATGAAAAGAAAACAGAGGAAGTTGTTAAAGAAAAAGTAGAAGAAAAACCAATTGAAAAGGAAATAGAACATATTGTAAAAGAACAGATAAAGAAAACAGAAGAGAAACCTAAAATAAAAGTTGAAGAAAAGAAAACAAAAGAAAAAACGGAAGAGAAAAAGGAAAAAGAAAAAGTAATTGATGTAAAAAAACCTGTAGAAAAGGATGAGAAGAAAAAGAAAATTGAAGATGATAAAGAAAAAAAGAAACAAAAATATTGGAAAAAACCAAAATACAATAAAACAAAATACGAAGAAGTTGCTACAATAACAAATGAAAGTAAATCCATAACAAGTGAAGAAATTGATTTACTTGATGATAAAAAAAAGAAAAAGAAAAAGAAAAAGAAAAAGAGCATTAATAAACAAGAAGTCGCAAAATCAGTTGAAGAGACTATAAAAAGTATTAAGATTGATAAAACAGCTGGTAAAAAGCGTTATAAAGATAAAATAAAAAAAGAAGATGCAGATGATGAACTGGAAATTAAGACAATAATGATAGCTGAGCATATAATACTATCTGACCTTGCTGATAAAATAGAAGAAGATCCTATTGACCTTATTAAGAAAGCTATTGAAATGGGAATAATGGTAACAATAAATCAAAGATTGGACTATGATAATGCATCTATTATAGCAATGGAATTTGGATATGAAGTTCAAAAAATTGAAGAATCAAATAGAATTAAAACTATTCAAGAAGAGGAAAAGGAAATTGAAGAAGGACTTCCCAGAACACCTGTTGTGACGATCATGGGACATGTAGACCATGGAAAAACAACGCTAATTGATTTTTTAAGAGAATCTGGGATTGTTGAAACAGAATATGGAAATATAACACAAAATATTGGAGCCTATACTGTATCTTCCAAAATTGGCAAAATAACTGTTATTGATACCCCGGGACACGAAGCATTTACATCAATGAGAGCAAGAGGTGCACAGGTTACTGATATTGCAGTAATAGTGATTGCTGCAAATGATTCCGTTAAACCACAAACAAGAGAAGCAATAAACCATGCAATGTTAGCAAATATTCCATATATTATTGCAATTAATAAAATTGATTTGCCGGAGGCAGACATTGATCTTGTGAAAAGAGATCTTCTTAATGAGAATATAGTTGTTGAGGATTACGGAGGAAAGATCCCAGTAGTATGTATATCTGCAAAAACAGGAGAGAATGTTGATGAATTGATTGAAACAATTATTCTTCAGGCGGAACTAATGGAGCTTAAGGCACCAATTGATGGTGAAATAAAAGCAACAGTAATTGAAGTTAAACAGGATAAAGGCTTGGGTCCAATAATCAATTGTATTGTTCAAAAGGGTACTCTAAATAAGGGAGATATTATTGTATCAGGAAACACTTATGGAAAGGTAAGGAAAATGCTTGATGAATATGGAGAAGACATTAATGAAGCAGGTCCATCATTACCAGTTGTTATTGTTGGTTTAAATGAATTGCCCGAAGTTGGTGATATTGTGAAAACTGTTGATAATCTGAAAAAGGCAAAAGATATTGCCAGACAACGGTATTTAGCATATAGAGAACAATTGATTAAAAAAAGAGCAATTACTAATGTGGATAGTTATGAGAGACAACTTAAAGATATGAAGAAGAAAGAGCTTAATTTAATAATGAAAGGAAGCAATTTCGGGTCAATAGAAGCATTGGCAGATTCATTGCAGGTGCTATCAAATGAAGAAGTGAAGATTAGTGTGGTTTATAAAGAAGTAGGAATTGTAACTGAAAATGATATAAATATTGCAATTGCTTCTCAATCCGCAATTATTGCATTTGACACTTCCGTTTCAAATGAAGCAAAGAAATTTGCAAAAAAGGAAAATATCATAATTAAGCAATATAATATTATTTATGATGTTATTGATGATATTCAGAAAGCAATATTATCTCTTAATGATCCTGTATATGAAACAATTGAAACAGGTAAAGCTGAAGTAAGAAATATATTTAAATTTTCAAAAACAGGTATTATTGCAGGTTTATATGTAATAGATGGTTTTATTAATAGAAATTCAAAAATAAAGGTATTAAGGAAACAAGAGGAATTAGGAATATATGAAATTAAATCATTGAAACGATTTCAGGATGATGTTAAGAAAGTTGAAACTGGATATGAATGTGCTTTAATCCTTGATGGTTTTGAGGATATTCAGAAAGAAGATATATTTGTTGCCTTTGAGGAAAAACTAATAGAACCTGAATTATGATTACGGGAACTTGCCGTATTGAATTGTATATTAAGGATTCGCAAAGTTTGAAAGACAAAAGAAGAGTATTAAAATCTATGAAAACACTGATACATAATAAATTTAATGTATCAGTATCAGAAGTGGATCATCAAGATAGTAGAAAATATGCTGTACTGGGAATAGCAGCTGTATCAACTGACAAATTAACAGTAGAAAAATTACTAAATAAAACAAAAAGTTTCATTGAATCAAATATAAATCTTTTGATTACCAAAACGGAAACAGAGATATGGTGAATGAATTAAGAAAGAAGAGAATGGAATCTGAGATGATGAAGCATATAGCAATAATAATTAATAGAATGAATGATTCTCATTTGAGGTTTATAACTATAACGGATGTTGTTCTTTCAGGAGACACAAGAATTGCAACGGTTTATTTTACATATGGTGAAAATAGAAGTATAAAAGAAAAAGCAGTTGAGAATGCAAGCGGCTATATCAGAACTGAGTTGGCTAAACGAGTAAAATTCAAATTTATGCCTAAACTTGTTTTTAAAAAAGATCCAGGCTATTCAAAAGGAAAAGATATTGAAGAACTTTTTAGGCAGTTAAGAGATGAAGAAAATAATTGAAACAATAAATGATTCTAATAATGTTCTGATTATTGGTCATAAGAGACCTGATGGTGATTCTATTGGATCCTGTATTGCAATGTACTACACATTGAAGGGAAGAGGGAAAAATGCTTCCATATTAAATAGTGATCCTGTACCTGAATCATTTGAATTCATTAATACAGGAAATATTATAAAAAATGATTGTAAAGGATTTATCCCTGATTTAATAATTTATCTGGACTCTGCTACAGAAGAAAGGGTTGGAGATAAGGTTTTAAAAACTATTAATGATTTTGGCAATACTATTTGTATTAATATTGACCATCATCCAAATAATCCTGAGTATTGTGAACTAAATTATATTGACAGTAAAGCATCTTCAACATGTGAAATGCTATATGGGATATTTAATGAAATGAATGTTGAAATTAATCTTAGTATTGCTGAAGCTCTTTTAATGGGGATGGTTACTGATACAGGATTTTTCAAATTTGATAATGTTAGCTCAGAGACAATGAAAATAGCATCTATACTAATGGAAAAGGGTGCGGATCTTAATAAAATAGCACATGAAATAGAAATGAACAGACCAGTAGAAGAAATTCATTTGACAACAAGGGTATATGAAAGAATGACCTTTATTGGAAATAAGGTGTATTCATATATTAAGAATAGTGATTTTATTGATATTGGTGCAAAGAGTGAATATACAGATGGCATAGTGAATCAATTACTTTATCAAAGAAAAATTGATGTTGCTGTACTAATTATTGAGGATGGAAGTAATATTAGAATGTCATTTAGAGGTAAGGGCGGCAAATATGATTTGAATACTTTGGCAGGTATTTTTGGAGGAGGTGGACATATAAATGCATCAGGTGCCTTTATTAAAAATGGTGTCCTAATAGATACAATTGAAATAATTGAAAAATTATTGGTTGATTTGTGAAAAAAATAGTATCAATTATTGGAGCCCGCCCGCAATTCATTAAACATGAACCATTAAAACATTTTATTGAAAAATCGTTCAAAGAAATTACTATACACACAGGTCAGCATTATGATAAGAATATGTCTGATGTATTTTTCAATGAAATGGATATTAAAAAACCGGAATATAATATAAATGTCGGTTCCGGCTCACATAGTACTCAGACAAATAAAATGATGATAGGTATTGAGGAAATATTAATAAAAGAAGAGCCAGATATGATTATTGTGTATGGAGATACCAATTCTACCCTTGCAGGAGCAATTACAGCAAAAAAATTAAAAATGAGATTGTCACACATTGAAGCGGGTATGAGAAGTTTTAATATGAGAATGCCCGAAGAGATCAATAGAATAATAACAGATAGGCTTTCTGATATTAATTTTGTTCCATCAAGGCATGCACTTGATAATCTAAAAAATGAAGGTATGAATGGTATTTTGTGCGGTGATATTATGTATGATGCATTCAAATATTATTCAAAAAAGGCAGAAGGAAATATATTAGATAATATTGTGAAAGGTATAAAAAGCAATGAATATATTCTAATGACATTACATAGGGTATCCAACACAATTCCGGAGAATTTGGAGATTATTTTAAATCGCCTTAATAAAATAGGTAAAGAGATAATATTTCCCATTCACCCAAGAACCTTAAAGATAATAAAAAGTGGTCTAAAGAGTAATAATCAATTTAACAATATAGAGTTAATAGAACCGGTAGGTTACATTGACATGATAACATTAATGAAGAACTCATTATGCATAATTACTGATTCAGGTGGATTACAGAAGGAAGCATATTATGCAGAAAAAAAATGTTTCACAGTCAGAGGTGAAACAGAATGGCCTGAAACAATGATGTATAATGCAAATATATTATGTCCAAATGCTGAATGTGATTTTATAACTGAAATTAATAATACTGCTAATGTCAAATTCAAGAATCCATATGGTGATGGGAATAGTGCGGAAATAATAACAAAGTATCTAATGGAGTATCTTTATGATAATTAAAAATGTATTAATAGCACTTTATAATAAAGAGGGTATTGAAATATTACTTGATGTATTTAAAGAGAACAATATAAATATATATGCTACTTCTGGCACTGCTGATTATATTGAAAAGCATGGCTATAATGTAAAGAGAACTGAAGAAATTACAGGTATATCATCACTTCTTGATGGAAGAGTAAAAACACTTGATACAAAATTATTCTCAGGGATCCTTGCAAGAAAGGGAATTGATAATACAAAAAACATTCCGGTTATATTTGATATGGTAATTGTAGATTTGTATCCTTTTAATGAAACAGTGAAAGCAAATGCAGATGAAGAGGAAATCATTGAAAAGGTTGATATTGGAGGTGTTTCACTTATAAGAGCAGCAGCAAAAAATTATAAATTTGTAAGTGTAGTATGTAAGAAAGAATTCTATAAAGAAATTGCAAATAAATTAACTGAAACCAATTGTAATATTGAAGAAGAGTATAATCGCATACTTGCAGAAAATGCATTTGAATATACTATGAAGTATGATGCAAATATTTATGAATATTTTAGAAATGATCAGGATAGTGGACAAAGTTCAAGATTATTAATGCTTGAAAAAGGTGAAAAACTTCGTTATGGTGAAAATCCACATCAAAGTGCAAAAATTTTCAGATTGAATGGCAAAGAATCATCAATTATTGATTTTGATAATTTACATGGGAAAAAAATGTCATTTAATAATTATTATGATCTTGATGCAGCATTAAATATTGTTAGTATATTTGAGGAACCATCAGCTGCAATCATAAAGCATGCAAATCCTTGTGGTGTAGGAACAGGTGATACAATTGAAGAGGCATATGAACTTGCACATATGGGTGACCCAATGTCCGCTTATGGCGGTATTGTTGCTTTAAATAGAGGATGTAATAAAGAAACTGCTGAAATTATTAATTCAAGTTTTATTGAAATTGTTTCTGCACCTGATTATGATGATGATGCCTTGAATATTTTAAAACAGAAAAAGAATATTAGAATTCTAAAAGGTAAATATCCGCCAAATGATGAGATTGTATATAAACATATAAGAGGTGGAATATTAGTACAAAAAAGAGACAATCAAAAAGATAGCAATATATATTTTAGTATTGTTTCAAAGAGAAAGCCAACAGACAAGGAACTTAATGCAATGAAATTTGCATGGAAAGTTGCAAGAAATGTCAAATCAAATGCAATAGTAATAGCAACTCAAAACAGGACTCTTGGTATTGGTGCATGGCAGATGTCGCGGGTTGATGCTGTAGAAATTGCAATTAAAAAAAGCGGTGTAATGTCTGCCTATACTGGCTGCACTGCATTAGCTTCGGATGGATTTTTCCCATTTAGTGACTCAATAGAAAAAGCATATAAAGCAGGAATTTATGCAATAATTGAACCAGGAGGTTCCAAAAGAGATATGGATATTATTAATGCCTGTGATGAATATGACATTGCCCTTATATTCACTAATACCAGACACTTTTTACACTAATGTTTGGAAGAAAGAAGAAACTGGGACTTGCTCTTGGTGGTGGAGCAGCAAAGGGTTTAGCCCATATTGGAGTATTGAAGGTTTTGGATGAATATGGTATCAAACCGGATTTCATTTCAGGCACTTCCATAGGAGCATTAATAGGCTCATTATATGCATCGGGAAAATCGGGTTTAGAGTTTGTGGATATTGAAATTAAACTTAATAGAAATGATATAAAAAAATTATTTCAAGTTACATTAAGTGGAGCAGGCTTTATTAGTGGAGAAAAGATATCCGAACTTTTTTATCCAATAATTGAAGTGAAAAATATTGATGAATTAGAAATACCATTTGCATGTACTGCATGTAATATTATAAATGGTGAAGAATTTATTTTTACAGAGGGATATATAAGTGAGGCAGTAGGTGCATCTATTTCAATACCGGGAATATTTTCACCAGTTAAACATAATAAAGCAGCCCTTGTTGATGGAGGATTAGTTAATCCTGTACCTGTTGATCTTGTAAGAGAAATGGGTGCAAATTATGTTATTGCAGTAAATGTTTTAACATTACCAAAGATCAAACATAAAAAAATTAGTTTTCCTGAGCATAGAAATGAAAAGAAAATTGTAGAAACAAATGTAAGCATAAATAAACGCATAAAAAGATTTGTTGAAAATGAACTTAATGAAATTGAAACAGTTGCAAGAAAATTAACAACAATATTAGATATAAAAAATGAAATAAATATCTTTGATGTGATCTATCAATCAATCAATCTTACCGAAAGAAATATTGCAGAATATAAACTTAAATCAGATAAACCGGAAATACTTATAGAGCCGGATTTGAAAGATATTGGTCATTTTGAATTCAATAAAACAGCACAGGCGGCGGTATTAGGAGAAAATGAAATGAGAAAATATATACACAAATTAAAAAGATTTTGGAAGTAAAATTATGAAAAGAGGCAATTTTGTTTATTGAGATAATACAGAATGAAATTAATTATGATTCATTAGGAAAAATTCTAAAAAATGAATTAAATAATAAATTTGATAGTATTGAAAATGTGAGAACATCAAAAATATACTATTTTAGAAATAATTTTGACATTAAGTTCATTACAGAATTATTAACAGACAATATCACGGATAAAGGCATTATTGATGGTCATGCTGATATTGAAAATGATTATATTATTGATATTGAATATAAACCGGGTGTTATGGATACTGAAGCAGAAACATTAACTAATTATCTGAAAATGACATTTCCGGATATTGGTGAAATAAAAACAGTAAGAAGATACTATATAAAGGATACATTAAATAGGAAAGATGAAGTTATCAAATATATGAAAAATAGATTATATAATCCACTTATAGAAACAATTACAAATGATATTCACTTTATTCCTGATTTAATGAAAAATGATGCATTAAAGGTAAATACAGTAAATCTGGATTGTGATCTAAATGAATTATCACAATTAATGATATTATCTCTAAATATTCATGAAATGGAAGAAATTAAAAAGCACTTTAATAAGATTGATAGGGAGCCAACTGATATTGAACTTGAAACCATTGCTCAGACATGGTCAGAGCATTGCGTGCATAAAACATTTAAATCATCAATTGACTACAAGGGTAAATACATTGATAATTTATTCAAACAGACAATAATGAAGGCAACAGAGGTAATAGACCATCCTGATGCAATTTCTGTTTTTCATGATAATGCAGGCATTTGGAATTTAGACAATAATAATTGTATATGTTTTAAAGTAGAAACCCATAATCATCCCTCCGCACTTGAACCATATGGAGGTGCGGGAACAGGCATTGGAGGAGTAATAAGAGATGTTATTGGTACCGGGCTGGGTTTCAAACCCATTGCAAATACAGATGTATTTTGTGTTGGTGATAATAATGATGATATTCCGAAAGGCACTATAAGACCTGATGATATATTAAAAGGTATTGTTTCAGGTGTAAGGGATTATGGTAATAGAATGGGCATTCCCACTGTTAATGGTGCGGTACATTTTCATAATGATTTTGCAGGTAATCCTCTTGTATATGCCGGCTCAATGGGAATAAGTAAAATTAAAAATGCATTTAAGAAAGTAAATAATGGTGATATGATTGTTCTTGTTGGAGGAAAAACAGGAAGAGATGGTGTGCATGGAGCAACATTCTCATCTGTTTCATTGCATAATAAATCACAGGAGGTTTCATCAGGAGCCGTTCAGATAGGTAATCCCATTGAGGAAAAGAAGATGCTTGATGCAATCATTGAATCGGATGGATTATATAGTGCAATTACTGATTGCGGTGCAGGTGGTTTGTCATCAGCAGTAGGAGAAATGGGAGAAAAAACAGGTGCAGATGTGATACTTGATAATGTGCCGCTTAAATATAATGGTTTAACCTATGATGAGATCTGGATATCAGAATCACAGGAAAGAATGGTATTATCAGTTCCAAAGAGAAATTATGATATACTTGAAAAGATCATGAAAAAACATTCAACAAATATTTCACATATAGGTTTTTTTACAGGAAAAAAATTGCATATTAAATACAGAGAAAAAACAGTATGCGATCTTGATATGGATTTTTTATTTAATGGTATTCCTATGCAGAAACGAAAGGCATTACCATATATAAACCTTGAAAAGGGTAATGACCCGGATATTAAAGATGATAATTATAACGAACTTATAAGTAAGGTAATAACGGATAAAAATGTAAAAAGCAAGGAATGGATCATCAGGCAATATGATTATGAAGTGATGGCTCAAACAATGGTTAAACCGCTTGGTGGGACCGGTCAGGATAATGTTAATGATGCTGCCGTATTATTACCGCTTGCTTCTGATAAATGTATTGTACTTGGTAATGGAATAAATCCGCATTATGGAAGGATAAATCCCGGGAAAATGACATTAAGTGTTATTGATGAAGCAATGAGGAATATTCTTGCTCAGGGAGCCGATATTGATCATACGGCAATACTTGATAATTATTCGTGGGGAGATGTTAATAATAATGAGAGAACATTAGGTGCATTAGTAGAATCAGCAATTAATTGCAGGGATTATGCAATAAAACTCAATGTACCATTTATTTCAGGTAAGGATTCACTTAATAACTATTATGAAATGCAGGATAAAAGAATTGAAATACCGCATACACTTTTAATTTCCGCAATGTCTGTTACTGAAAAAAATAATATTCATCCATCATTCTTTACAGGAAATGGTACTTCAATCTATTTATATGGTAAAGAAACACAAAATGAACTATCAGGTAGTGTACTATTTAGACAATTAGATATGGAAAATGATGGAACAATGCCAAATATTGATATGGATGAATCATCACATATTCTTAAGAAATTAAGTAAAATGAATAGTATGAATATTATTCTTTCATGTCATGATATTTCTGATGGAGGAATGATTATCTCATTACTTGAAATGTGCTTTGGTAATAAGAGGGGAGCTGATATTAAATTTGATTCAAAACTCAAATTATGGCAATTCCTTTTCAGTGAAACACAAACACGATTTA
>JAUVJU010000199.1 GCA_030592285.1 Caldifarciminota bacterium | reverse complement strand
TTTCTTGTGCAGTTTCCTATGCTTAAAATCCTTGGATCCTGATAATCAACAATAAATGTATCAATAATACTATCATAATTACTATCTACATCTTCCGCATAAACAGATATTTTGTATAATCCGTCAATTCCAACCCTGTTTGTATCAAAATCAAGCCATCCATTTGTAATTCCTGTATCATCGATCTCATTGAATAGCCAATATTCAAATGTTGTAGAGTTTGCGGGTTCGCTTTCTTCAAGATCATATACAAAATTGACATCATCACCATTTGAAGGCGGTTCAACCTGATCAAATTTATTATCAATATCCAGTAAACTAATTATTGTATCATTATTAGCTAAATGTACTATATTACAATAATATCTATAAATTCCTGATGTTTCCCATATATTATTCACATCATTTGTATGAATACTAATATCTATACCTTCACACACCTCCGGATGATAAGTATTATTAAATAATATTGTATCTAATCCTTCTCTCACTGTTGTTGTCTCTATTGCTGCTTCTCTTCCATTTATTTCTGTAAATGCCTTATAATATTGTAATGATTGGATAGTCGGATCATTATTATCAATATAATTATCAAACCCATCATCATATAATAATGGATTATAAAAAGGTCCATTTGTTGTTGGATTCCCTATCTGAAAATGAAGGTGGTCCCCTGATGGACCCGGTTGACCATAGTCCATTACTTCTCCTATCTGTGTAGGAGATGAGGTTGTAGTGTCAAGAATGCCTGTTACGGGAATGTTTCTATTAATCATGTTTTCTATGTGTATATACCACATATTGTCAATATAAATACCATCTCCCGTACTTGTGTATTTAACTGAATCACCTGAAGTTATAGAAAACACTGCTGTTCCTGAATCCGCAGGTATATCTATCCCTCTGTGAAATCTGGGTGCAATAGATGTTCCTCTAACATCCCCTAATGTAGCTGATACACTGTGGGCAGTGTCAAATGGTCTTATCGGCCAAGGATAAGATATAATATAAAGAGGGATAATCATTATTAATAAAATATATATTAATCTTTTCAATCTTCCACCTTGTGAATATTAATACTTCTAATTTTGTTTTTTTCTACCATAAAAAAATGTTTGATAGAAAATCTAATATTATCATTTTTTACATTAAAAAATGAAATTATTTTATTTTCTAATAGGTCAAATTTCAAGAAAATTCCCGATAAAAATAAATATTGTTGGTTTTCTATATTTACCATTCTTATTATATTTCCTTTGTTAGGATTCCCTTCCAAAAATAGTGGTGCTTTTTCTTTCCAGAGAATCTTAGCATTATTATCAATAAATGATATTTGTGTCCCTTCAATAAGAAAAATCCCTTTGGAGTTGGGAAAAATATTCCATGAGTATATATTTCCACCTTGGAGTTGGAAGTTTACTACAACTTTGTTTTCTTTTATTATCATTACACCTGTAGAATCGAAACCTGCTTGTCCTCTATATGTTATTATAAAATAATCACCATTAGCACAAAGTCCAGCATCAAAAATTCCCCAATCAGGTAATTTTATCTCCTTTATTTCTTCTCCTTCTCTATTATATATCTTAAATGGATAACTTGAACCATCCGGACTCACATATCCTGTTGCAGTATATCCTTCATCCGATACCGCACTAAATGCTCCTTCTCTTTTCTCCCATATTATATTTCCTTCATTATCATATAATTTTGCTCCTCCTCCACTATCATTATCTCCATTATAATAATATTTTTTCAATATATACTTCCCATTACTCGAATATAGTATCTTTGTACCTTGCTCCTTATCCATCTCTTTTTTTACATTTCCTTCTTTATCAAGAAAACTTATCTTATCCTTTGTTATCAAAACACAAGGATAAGAAACATTTACTTTCCCTTTCTCCTTCTCTTCTACACTGAATGCCTCATCCTTCCATCCCATTGCTTTTGCCTCTGATAAAGACACTGTTGCTGTATCAAATATTACATCCACTATCGTATCAGGAAATGTCCTCTCATATACTGTCTCTAATTGTATGTTCTGTTCTATTAATTCTGTCTCTTCTGGTTTTCCACTCCCCGCACTACCTATAAATATCATTACTGCTATGAAAATGATTGTTCTTTTTATTGCTTTCATCTTATTCCTCCAGTTTATTATGTTTGTATAGACAGGGCTTGACCTGTCCACCAATAACTTTATATTTATTTTTATTTCTTGTCAATATGATTTATCATTTATTTAATTTGTTCCATTTTTTTCTCATGCAACTTATTTCTTTTTCTTTCTCTCATCCTTCTTTCACCAGTCACCAGCGTACCAGTTACCAGACACTGATTTATCTTCTTTATATACCAAAAATTATCTATGCGCACATAAGGATTATCATCTATTTCCTCAGTACCATCATATCTTACTACCCCTCCGTATATAGGATATACATCACCTGTCCTTGCAATATCAACTCCCCTGTGAAAACGCCAAATAGTGTCGCCGGTTTCTGTTATTCTTCTTCTTAAATCTCCCAATGTTGCACTTATTGATAATGGTCCTTGAAAAGTACCTTCACTATTCTTCAT
>JAUVJU010000123.1 GCA_030592285.1 Caldifarciminota bacterium | reverse complement strand
TAGAAAGGTTAAATTATTATTTAAAGGTAAAAAATATTAAATTATAAGATGTTTTGCAATTTTTGAAATATCATCATTATCAAGAATAGGTATATTTTCTTTACAGCAATTACCACAATCGGTACATTTAATTAAATCTTTTATTTCATTATATATGTCTATTGAAATTTTTGCTACATTGTCTTTATCCAATTTTTTTAGATATTCAATAAAATTCCAGTTTTCTTTTTCATTTGATAATGCATTTTTCTTTATTAATACTAAATCTCTTATAAATTCCATTTTTTTATTATAGCATAAAAGATTAGAAGAATAAAGAAAGAAGGAGAAAGTATTATTATAAAAATTGTCCCTTCAAATGACTATAATATAATTGACTTATTTAATGATTATATAGTAATATCAATTACTAATCATTTGCTCCGTCACACAACCAAATAAATATCGGGCAACCCTCTGAAGTTGCCCATCATTTGGGCACGCCACGCCATGCCCCTACGAAGAATACATTGATAAATTATTATACGCAGTTGCATATTCCGAATAATCTGAGGAATATGTTGATTCTGAGTAATTCGAAGAATGTATTGATTATATTGGTTGTCCTCCTCCGCTTATAATATTTTTATGTGTATTTGAGTGGACATTTTTTAATGTAAACAATCGTTTCATTATAAATATCCGTTGATTTTTATTTAAATATAAATATAATAAAAATCAAGTCAGAGTGGCGGAATTGGTAGACGCGCTAGATTCAGGTTCTAGTGGGGAATTTCTCTGTGGGGGTTCAAGTCCCCCCTTTGACAGTGGAAAAATTATGGATAAAAAAACAAGAAAAGAAAACGAATTTCTCAAAGCAAAGATCAAGGCATATGAGAAATATCTTCCACTGAGAATAGTGGAAAAAATAAATACAGATCCCTATGATGTAAGGGTTCAGGGAGAAAGAAGATTTGTATCTATCCTTTTTGGTGATGTATCTGGATTTACCGCATTATCAGAACGCCTTGACCCGGAAGATGTTATTAAAGTGATTAATAAGTATTTTAATAAAATGCTATATGTTGTAGAAAAATATGGGGGCGATGTAGATAAATTTGTTGGTGATGCTATTATGGTTGTTTTTGGTGCTCCGGTAGCTCATAAGGATGATCCGGAAAGAGCCGTAAGAGCTGCCCTTGAAATGCAGGAGGCAATTGAAACAATTGACCCTGTTCTTGCAAAGGGAGAGTATATAAAGGTAAGAATGTCCATTGGTGTAAATACAGGGGAGATTGTTGCTCTTAATATGGGTACAGATGATAGAATGGAATATACTGTTATGGGTGATAATGTAAATTTATCAGCACGATTAGAGTCCGTTGCTAATGCTACGGAAGTGATTATTTCAGATAGAACACATAAATATATAAAAGATGTTTTTGAATTTGAAACGCTTGAGCCTGTTTCTGTTAAAGGAAAAAAGGAGCCAATACAGATTTATAAGGTATTATCAGTTAAGGATAAACGAACTTCAAGAAGGGATATTCCACTTATTGGCTATGATAAGGAGATTGTTCAAATAGATGAGAACATTAGCGGATTCCTCAAAAATAAACCATTTTCACTGCAAATTATTGGCAAAGAAGGAACAGGCAAATCAAAGATCATTGATTATATATATGATATTGCCGATAGGAAAAACATTGATGTATTCTCTGTCAAGGGAGAGTCATTTGCAAAGAATATTCCATTTCACTCTTTAAGGGAAGCATTGTCATTATATTTGCAAATAAGTCCAACAAGCGGTGCAGATACAATTAAAGGCAAGATTGATAATGTATTTAAAAAGGACTTTAGGAATGGATGTTATTATCTATTTAATTTGATCCATTCAGAATCATTAAAAAAGGATATGCTTCATCAGGCAATTATTCAGTCATTAATAGGTTTAATGGGAATTTACACTTCAAAGAACAGAGTAATATTTTGCATGGAGGATATGCATTATTTTGATGAACATAGTATTGATATTATTAATAAGTTTATAAAAAAATCTATTGATAATCCAGGTATTGCTTTTGTTTTTAGTTCAAGAAATGAGTTTAAAGAAAAATGCGATAATGTGATCAAAACAAAGGAATTCAATAAATCACTTACAGATAGGATCCTTCAGCATATTTTAAATAGTAAAAATATATCAAAGGAATTAAGAACGCTTATATTTAAGAAAACAGGCGGTAATCCTGGTTATATCACAGAGTTTGCGAATTATCTGAAAAACAATGATATATTGAAAATCAGCAATAAAATGCTGTGTATTGAAAAAGATATGATTGATAAAATTCCGGACTCACTTAAATCCGTATTTTTAGAAAAAATGGATATTCTTAATGAAGGTGCTAAAAGATTTTTACAGTATGCATCTGTTATTGGCTTGAAATTCAATAAAACCGATATGCTGAATGTTTATAAATTTCAGGATACAGAAATTGATGATTATTTGAAGGATCTTACAAATATTGAGTATCTGCAATTTGAAGGAAATGATATTTATTCATTTAATTCTGAACTATTTTACAATGCGGTATATAATTCTCTAATGAAAAATACGAGAAGGGAAGTACATAATTCTCTTGGACAATATTATGAGGGATTAATTGATACAAATACACGGTTTTTAAGAAAGACATCATATCATTATGATGAAGCAAAAAATGAAATTAAAGCACCTGTTTTCCTTGAGAAAAATGGTGATCTTGATAAAGACCTTTTTGCATATGAGTCCGCCGGATTAAATTATCAAAAGGCAATTGGCTATCTAAAAAACAATGAGGATGTTCGCATTCATAATAAGGTATTATTCAAGAATGTTTTGATTCATGTAGTTATTGGGAAATTAAAAAAGGCATATGAAGAACTTGAAAAGAATAAAGAAAAATCAATGAAATATGATGATCAGAAATCAGGATACTACAATTATCATGGACTTATTAATGAAAAAATGGGAAATATTGAACAGGCAGATACTGATTATAAATTAAGTTTAAAAATCGCAGAAAGTATAAAGGATAATGATCTAATTGCTAAAATAAATAATAATTTGGGAATAATGAAAACCATTGCAGGTAAATACAAGGAATCATTAAAGCACTTTAATACAGCATTAAGTATTAGTATAAGAAATAATGACTGGAATGATATTGCATCTCAGTATATCAATATTGGTAGAATATATTCATTTATGGGTGACAATGAAAATGCTGAGATTTTCCTTAAAAAAGCAATAGATATATTAACTGAGCATAATGATGAGCCAAGAATTATTGTTGCTAAAATGAATCTTGCTTATGTTTATGATACAATAGGAAGAAAAGAGGACTCAAAGGAGATCTATTCTGCAATTGTTGAATTATCTAAAAAAATAAATGATAATGAGATGCGGCTTAAATCACTTAATAATCTTGCAGTAATAGATTATACTGCTGGAAATCTTGACTCTGCTCTTAATGCATTTAGAAGCATTGAATCAATACATTCGGAGTCCGAAAATATACGGGAACTTGCCGAGGTTAAGGGAAATATTGCCGAACTTGAGATGAGCATGGGTAATTTTGAAAATGCAAGAAATGGATTTGAAGAAACAGTAAAATTATGTAACAAATGCAATCATTTACATCTGTTAATATATATTAATGTATTTTATGCAAGTACCCTAATGATGATGGGATATCTACATAAAGCATCAGTAATACTTGAAGAAAACATTGAGAGATCCAAGGAAATGAATATGCCTGATTTTGAGATCATGTCAATCAATGTTTTGGCAAAAATTAAGGGTGTATCGGGTAATCTTAAAGGTGAAATTGAAATGCTTAAAAACGCATTGGAATTATCTGAAAAATTGAAAAATCCGGGATTGGTTTTTGATATTAAATTAACAATTACAAAAGCTGAAATAGAATCAGGTAATTATGAAAAGGCATCAATTTTTGGAAATGAAGTAATTGAATTTGCTGAAAAAAGTGGCAATGAAATTCTATTAAGTGATGCATTTGCTACTATGTCTGATTTATATCAGAGAACTGAAAATATTGAAAAATTATCGGAAATAGCAGCAAGATCATTTGATATTGCTGAAAAAACAAAAAGTTCACTTTCTGCTTTAAGGAACTATATTTCACTTGGAAGATTTTATCTATTAGCAGAAGATTTATCAAGTTGTGAATTGACTTTGAAAACAGCAGAAAAATTATCTTATGAAATAAAATCAATAGAACATATAGTAATGCTTTATAAGATATTCATTAAATTATATAGTTTACAGAAAAGCAATGAATTACTTATTGATGCATGGACAAAATATATGAGCAGTATAGATGAATATATTGTAAATGCAGGTGGAGTATTCTCAAAGAATCTTTTATCAAAAAGAAAATTTGTAAAGTCATATGCGGATTATATTATATTAATTGTAAATAAATTTGATTCTGATTATGTGATCTCGCAATTAAAACATTATGATAAGAATGCAATAAAAAGTGCAGTGAAATATATAAAAAAAGAGAAATTATTATCTGATGAACAGATAAAATTGCTATGAAAAAAATATTTACATTTCTCATTTCCCTAATAATCATTATATTAGTAATTGCTATTGGTTTATATTTAGTGATCAAAAATGAAATGAAAGAGGAAAAAATTGCTAAAAGAATTGAAGCATTATCAGAACAAACCGATTATCATGTATCTTTTGATAATATTGATTACTCCTTATCATTAAGCGGATTAAATGCAGTTATGTATGATGTAAACATAGATTCGGATGTATTTGATTTTATTTCACGCAAGGTAAATCTTAATTTGAATATTTTTAGATTTTTATTTAAAGAAATAATTATAAATAATATGACTATTTATGATGGTGTGCTTATATTAAAGAATATAAGATCCAATTCATTAATTGAAACAAATAATAACATTTCATTAATATCTGATATTTTTCTAAAGGACTGTATGATAATTTATGATACACTTACTGTAAGTGAAATAAATGGTAAATGTAGAATAAGCGGAAAGGATGATATATCAGTAACAGGGAAACTATCATTTTTACCTGAAATGAAATATCTAAATAAATTGGGGAAATGTTCATCCTCATTTGCTGTTTTGGGAAAGAATAGATGGGCAATTTTACTAAACAGAATGGATTTTGAAAATGGTATCAGGATGAATGGTGATATCACTATTACAAATGATTCCATTGATTATGAAGTAGATATAAAAAGTAATGATCTAAGCATTATTAATCAATTGATTGATACGGATTTCAAATTTAATGGAAATAGTGAATTGGATCTATCAGGATATTATTTATTGAATGATTCTCTGAAAGAAAATCTTAAATATATAAAAAATATTGATATTGATCTGAATACTACTGAAATACAACTCCCTTATGAAGAAATTAGGATTGGATTCTTAAATGGCTCCACAATTAAAAAGGACTTGGAGAACATTGAATTGAATTTAAGTATATCAACCTTTGACAGAATATATAATATTATTGGTTTTGCCGATTATGATTCAATAATTAATAAAAAGATTTTGTCGCAATTACAATTATTAAAATCAGATATTTCAATTATTGAGGAATTCAATAATGATATTTTATTAAAAGGCAATGTGGATATTGATGTAAATACAAATTTTTTTATTGACTCAATGTATATTTTATCACATCTAATAC